>NZ_JARJBD010000397.1:0-486 GCF_029269925.1 Rhodococcus sp. T2V | reverse complement strand
GCATGAAGAAGTCTGACAGGGACATCATGGAAATTCTCGAGGCCTACGACACCACGGGCAGTGCACACTCCGCAGCGCAGCTGGCCGGGGTCGATCCGAAAACCGTCCGACGCTATGTCGCCGCCCGTGACGACGGGATGCCGGTGACCGGCCCGTCGCGGCGACCACGCATCATCGACGAGCATCTACCTCAGATCGAGCAATGGGTCGAGCGCAGCAAAGGCAAGGTCCGCGCCGACATCGTCCACGAACGCCTCGTCGCTCTCGGTTTCGACGGCACCGAACGCACCACCCGACGCGCCGTCGCGGATGCGAAAGCCGCATGGCAGGCCGGGCACCGCCGCACCTACCGACCTTGGATCACCGAACCCGGACTGTGGATGCAATTCGACTGGGGTGAGGGCCCGAAGGTACCCGGGCCCGGCGGAGTCCTGCGCTCGACCCTGTTGTTCTGCGCCTGGCTGGCATGGTCACGCTACCGGGTGG
>NZ_JARJBD010000396.1:0-486 GCF_029269925.1 Rhodococcus sp. T2V | reverse complement strand
GGTCGAGGATCGTGGTCAGCAGCCGGTACTGCTCGGGGTTCTCCCGCCCGTCGTCAAGGGTGTAGTCGATCACGCGCACCGTCAGCGGTGTTCGCTGCCGCCGATTCTTCCCGGAGGTCGGGATGATCTGCGCCAGCCAGGATCCGTCGTCGAGGGTCTCGACGTGGCGGGGCGAGAGCGTCGATTTGACCCTCCACAGCAGGTCGGCGCCGGTAGCGGCGGCGCGGGTCCACATGTCGAATCCGTAGATGCCCCGGTCGGCGAGCAGCAGCATCCCCGGTGCGAGGGTGTCCATCAGTTCGTGCGACAGCTCCCGCTCGGAGGTGCGACACGGTCCGATCGCGGCGTCGAATACCGCGTGGGTGCCGCACTCGGCGAGGGCCACCAGCCGTGCCTGCGGGAACGCGGACTTCTCGCCGCGACTCGATGCCGGCCGCCCGAAATGCTCGGCGTTGGCCGGGGTGTCGGGCAGGTCGAGGCAGGTCC
>NZ_JARJBD010000395.1:0-488 GCF_029269925.1 Rhodococcus sp. T2V | reverse complement strand
TCGGCCTTGCTCATCACACTGTCCATCGGTCTCACCTCGGCACTCAAGTTGGCGCGGGGCGGATGCTTCCCGAGACGGCTTGGTCTCCACCCGCCCCGCGAGGGAGAGCGTACCACGTAACTCGAACGTGTGTTCGAATAACTGTCGGTCCTCGGCGGCAGCCAGGTTCGGGGTGAAGGCCGCACAGCAGCTCGAGGACCTCTCCATCGCGGAGAGCCGACGGACCGGTGGTCTCGGCGACCATCAGCGCCAAGCCCCGATCCCGGCCGCGGCCGCCCACCCGGCCGGAAAATCAGCGCAGCGCACACCGATTGTGGCCATTCGTGTCCACGCGCACGTGCTGTTGCCGCCGTGCGGGTGATCGCCCGGGATACCGTGCACGGGTGCACCCGTAGCCTTTGCTGGTGTCCGCTCCCTCCGGCGACCTCCCCGTTGAGTGTGCCAATCTGAAGTGGCCCCACCTGGAGCCGTAGTGCTGGCTTGAAGTG
>NZ_JARJBD010000394.1:0-489 GCF_029269925.1 Rhodococcus sp. T2V | reverse complement strand
ACCGGGTGGCGACGGTGTGGCGGAATCGGTGGGTGCGGTTGAAATCGACCAGGGCTCCGGTGCTGTCACGCACGTCCAGCCGGACGGCCAGATCAGTCAGCAGATTCCGCAGGTTGGTGCCGGAGTACGGCCGGTCGCCGTTGCGGTTCATCAGCGCGGCCAGGAACAGGTACTTCGGGGTCCTGCCGGGTGCGCCGTGTTCGGCGAGGAACCGCTGCGCCCACTGTTGCTGCTCACGGATGATCGCGACGACCTCGGCGTGCACCGGGATGGTGTCCGGAGCACCGTCGATCTTCGTCTGCTGGTAGCGGAGCTTGGCGACCAGCCCCAGCTCGTCACCGTCTGCCGCAGGGTCGCCCGGCGAGGAGGGGGCCGTCGGCGACCACGGCAGCAGCGGGTCGCGGTCGAGCAGGCAGATCTCGCTGACGCGCCGGCCCAGCAACGCCACCAGCATGGTGATCCGCATGGCCTGCTCGTCCCCGAACCCGC
>NZ_JARJBD010000393.1:0-491 GCF_029269925.1 Rhodococcus sp. T2V | reverse complement strand
ATCTGGTCTCCGACGTCAAGGGCAGCGGCAGCACCAAATCCAAGACCAAGGGTGTTCTCGAGGGCGTGAGCGAGACGCTCGGTGAGCTGCTCGGCGGCTCGAGCGGCGAACGTGAACCCGCACCCCGCCGGAGGAACACATGACCTCCTCAGAGGACACTCGGGCCGACGGGGACGGGGCACTGCTGCGGAGGCGTCCGCGATCTATGTGTACGGCATCGTCCCGGCGAACGTGCACCCAGAGGAGGATGCCACCGGCATCCACGACGCCCCGATCGAGATCGCCACCAGGGTGAGATCGCGGCGTTGGTCAGCGAGATCGATCCCGGCAGGCGACTGGGCGCCCCCGCGGACCTGCAGACGCACGCCCACATCCTGGACGGCACCGCGCATGTCGCGCCGGTGCTGCCGTTGCGGTTCGGTGCCGTCGTCTCCGCCCGCGACGCGGTGATCGACGAGCTGCTCGCCGACCATGAGGACGAGTTCGCCTCC
>NZ_JARJBD010000392.1:0-491 GCF_029269925.1 Rhodococcus sp. T2V | reverse complement strand
TTCGAGTTTGCGGGCCCATTTGATGTTCGCTTGCTCGTCGAATCGCGCCTTGATCTCGACCAGTGCGACAACCTGTTTGCCGGCCTCGGCGGCGGTGATCAGTGCGTCGACGATGGGGGAGTCGCCGGAAGTGCGGTAGAGGGTCTGTTTGATCGCGAGGACTTGGGGGTCGGCGGCGGCCTGTTCGATGAAGCGTTGCACGCTGGTGGAGAACGAGTCGTACGGGTGGTGGACGAGGACGTCGCCGTCGCGGAGGGTGGAGAAGACGCTCTTGGGTGTTTCCCGCTCGCCGAACGCGGGATGTGTTGCGGGCACGAACGGTGCGTCCTTGAGGGCGGGCCGGTCGACGGCGTACACCTGCCACAGGCATGACAGATCGAGCAGTCCGGGCACCTGGATGACGTCGCCGGGGTCGACGTCGAGTTCGCGTAGCAGGAGGTCGAGCATGTGTTCGGTCATGTCGTCGGCGACCTCGAGGCGGACCGGGGATC
>NZ_JARJBD010000391.1:0-492 GCF_029269925.1 Rhodococcus sp. T2V | reverse complement strand
CACGCTGGGCTTTCCTTGTGATCTGAGCTCACTCAATTACCGAAAGATCATTAATCAACCAGTTACACCGTTATCTGGACAGACCCGTATGACCGGCGACGACCACGTACGGTTCTGTGGGATCCCGGGTTTGCAATTCCGCCGGACCCCTCGACTAGGTCGTCGCGTCCTGATCGCGTAGTTCCCGCTCGAGCAGTTTGCCGCTCTGATTCCGCGGTAGCGCGTCCATGAAACGGATCTGCTTGGCGACCTTGAACGGCGCGATCCGCTCCTTGACGTAGCCGATCAGTGTGTAGGCGGTCACGCCCGGGCCGTCGCGGAGCACGACGACCGCGAACATGCGCGCCGAATTTCCGTGTCGTGTGCGCTCTGTACCCGCAGCGGTCTATGTCGATGCGGCCCCGCCGCCGGTGGTGTCCGATGTTTTCAGCTGTTACGGGAAGGGTGGTTCGCTGATGGCGTCGGCGATAACGATCATGTCGAGGTCTGGCG
>NZ_JARJBD010000390.1:0-493 GCF_029269925.1 Rhodococcus sp. T2V | reverse complement strand
GAACGCAAGAACGGGTGGACCCTCGCCGAGCGGGCCGGCGAGGTGAGCCCGGACGGGATGCAACGGTTGCTGCGGCGCGCGGACTGGGACGTCGACGGCGTCCGCGACGATGTGCGTGACTACGTGGTCGAACGCCTCGGCGATCCGGCCGGTGTACTGGTCGTCGACGACACCGGATTCCTCAAGAAGGGCACCCGCTCGGCCGGGGTGCAACGACAGTACTCCGGCACCGCCGGGCGGATCGAAAACTGCCAGATCGGAGTCTTCCTCGCCTACGCCAGCGGCGCCGGCCATGCCTTGATCGACCGGGAGCTGTATCTGCCCGAATCGTGGACCTCCGACCGCGACCGGTGCCGCGCCGCCGGCATCACTGACGACATCGAGTTCGCCACCAAACCGAGACTGGCGCAACACATGATCGCACGCGCCCGGGGCGCTCAGGTCCCCTTCTCCTGGGTCACCGCGGACGAGGCCTACGGGCAGGTGAAGTACC
>NZ_JARJBD010000389.1:0-498 GCF_029269925.1 Rhodococcus sp. T2V | reverse complement strand
TCGACGACACCCGGCCGACGGTGATCATCGCCTACACCATCAAGGGCCGCGGCCTGCCGACTCAGGGGCACCCGCAGAATCATTCGTCGTTGCTGACGGTCGAGCAGTACGAACAACTCGCGGCCGAACTGGGGATGGATCCGAACGATCCGTGGGTGCGGTTCGCCCCGGACAGCTCGGCGGGCCGGGTGTGCGCAGGCACCGCGGCGACGTTGACGCGCAAGAAGGTCGAACTCGCCACACCGCCCGCCGTCCCCGCCGACATCGGGCGCACCCCATCCGGGACGTCCACCACCCAGGCCGCGTTGGGCCGGGCGTTGCTGGATCTGTCGCGTCAGGCCCCAGACGCGGCGAAGCGGGTGGTGACGGTCAGCCCCGACGTGTCGTCGACGACGAATCTGGCGGGCTGGTTGAACAAGGTCGGGGTGTGGTCACCGAACGAGCGCCGCAACTGGTTCGACGACGACGCCGAAACGATCATGCACTGGCGGGAAAAGC
>NZ_JARJBD010000388.1:0-503 GCF_029269925.1 Rhodococcus sp. T2V | reverse complement strand
TCCGCGTTGAGTGGGATCGAGAAGTCTCAGGCGATGCTCGAGGAACAGGGCCTGCGCGTGGATGTCGTGTCGCGGGTCGATGTCCCCTTCGGGCCGGTGCTCGCGGCCCGTCGGGACATGCTCGCACAGCGTGGAGTGATCTGTCCCGGGCAGCGCAGCGAGGAGCTTGTCGTGCTGCGGGCGGTCAAGTGAGGGGCCCTGCGGGTGCCGGCGCCCAGACTGTGACTCCCCGCCCATGGCCTCGAGTCGAGGACACCTCATCCCCGGCACCGCCCTGTGCGCGTGGTGACGGACCGGATGCGACGAGAATCGCGAGGCGGATGTGATCTCCGGTACCAACCTGCCGGAGCCGGGGCACGCACAAGTGATCCCTCTGACGGCGGCGCAGCGCTCCATATGGTTCGCCCAGCAACTCACCCCCGACGTCCCGTACGTCATCGCCCAGTATGTGGAGCTTCGCGGGCCGGTCGACCTCGACCTGCTGGCCGAGGCGAGCGAGCAGG
>NZ_JARJBD010000039.1:0-83821 GCF_029269925.1 Rhodococcus sp. T2V | reverse complement strand
ACCGACAGGCATCAACATCAACCAGAACCTGTCTCAGACAGGTTGACAACTACCGCGGGCGGTTAACAAGTACTCACGGGTGCGTCAGCGCTCGTAGCCCTTCCGCATGTCGTCGACGATGCGTGGTCGGTCGAGGGTCGAGGGCTCGAGTTCGCGGCGGGGACGGTCGCGCGGGAAGATCACGGACGCGGCGAGGGTCGGTTCGTCGAGGAAGCGGAGTTCGGGGACGTCGCGGGGGAGGCGCAGCGCCGGCGGTTCGGGGCCGCGCCGGGCGAGGACGTACCCCCAGTCCCCGAAGCTCGGCACCAGCACGTGGTAAGGCGTGACGGCCAGACCCGCCGACGCGACGGTCGACGTGGTGCGCCAGAACGCGTCGGGCGTCGAGTAGGGACTGCCCGACTGCACGACCATCAGTCCGCCGGGGTTCAGGACCGCGGCGGCGAGACCGTAGAACTCGGTGGAGTACAGGCGGCCGAGTGCCGGGGTGTCGGGGTCGGGGAGGTCCACGATGACGGCGTCGAATCCCGAGTCCGGTGCGTCGCGGAGCCACCGGAACGCGTCGTCGAGGACCACGTGCACGCGCGGGTCCTGCAGAGCACCCTGATTCAGCCCGGACAGTCGCGTGTTCGCGAGTTCGATGACCGCCGGGTCGAGCTCCACCTGCACGATGTCCTCGACGCCGTGCAGTCGCAGGACTTCTCGGGCGGCGAGGCCGTCGCCCCCGCCGAGGATCAGTACCCGTTCGGGGTCGTCCGCCATCGCGGGGTACACCAGCGATTCTGTGTACCGGTGTTCGTCGACGCTGGAGAACTGGAGGTCGCCGTCGAGGAAGAGCCGCACGTCTCCCCCGCGTTCGGTGACGACGATCTCCTGGTACTGCGACCTTTCCGCGGCGACGACGGGATCGGTGTAGAGGCGTTGCCGGGACGTGGTCTCGATGCCGTCGGCCCGCACCAGCAGCACGGCGATGCACACGGCGGCGACGAGCAGCGCCACGACGGCGAGGAGCCGGGTGCGCAGGCTGAGCTGCCACCTGAGCAGGATCAGCGCCACGACTGCGGCGGCGACGAGGTTGATGATGCCGGTGATCGCGGCGCCGCGGATCATCCCGGCGACGGGCAGCAGGACGAACGGCCACAGCAGGCCGCCGACCAGGGCGCCCGCGTAGTCGGCGGCGTTGAGGTTCGCCAGCACCTTTCCGGTGCTCTCGGCACCGGTGTCGCTGCGGCCCGACTGCAGCAGCGTCATCAGCAGCGGCACCTCGGCGCCGACGAGCACACCGATCAGCGCGGTGGCGAGCACGAGAATGATTGCGCTGGAACCGAAGAACGTGAACGTCACGTACAGGGTCACCGCGCTGAACCCGCCGACGAGGCCGAGGACGATCTCGACGACCACGAACGACGCGGCGGCGGTGGACAGCAGCGGTTTGGCGGCGAGGGCGCCGACCCCGAGTGCGGCCACGAAACCCGCGACGATCAGCGACGTCTGGGTGATCCCGCCACCGGTCAGGCTGACCGACAGCGTCAGCAGGGCCAGTTCGTAGATCAACCCGCACGCCGCGCAGGCGGCGACCGCGGCGAGCAGGAACGCCCTGGACCGTCCACTGAGCGCGCGGGGGAAGTTCGGCTCTGCCGCTGTGGTCGTCACGAGATCAGGTGAGTGCGGCGGCGTTCACGAGGCCGATGGCGAACAGGCTCGCACCGACCGCCCAGGCGGCACCGCACATCTGCGGGTTCCCGACCAGTCCGACCAACTGGCCGGGCAGCAGCACGTTCATCAGTCGCAGCGCGATGACCTGCAACAGCACCCCGAACAGGCCGTAGACCGCGGAGTCGGCGAGTCCCTGCGCGAATCCGTCGGAACTGGTGAGGATCGCGGTGACCACGACGACAGCGAGGGCGAGGTGGTTCGACGCCAGCAGGATTGCCGCGTTGGGGTTCTTGTCGACGTACACCTGGTGCCGGAGATTGCCGGGGGTGGCGAGGTCGAGGACGGCGAAGCCGACGCCGAGGACGGCAATGCCGATGACGAAGTACGCCAGGGTGCCGAGCATGCCGACGGCGAGCAGTCCGACGTCGACGCTGCCGATTTCCGTTGCTGCCGCCGTGTAGGTGGTGTTCACGCGCTTCTCCCGAGTCGAGTGGTGTCTGTCATTTCGCGCTGCCGGATCCGCCGCTGCCGCCGGCGCCGCCCGCCGGTGAGCCTGGGTTGAAACCGGGCCCCAGATAGGCGAACCCGCCGCTTCGGTAGCGTCCGTCGATGTCTTCGACGCGCACGAGGCTGCCGCCGCCCGGCGCGGCACTGACCGTGACGATGTCGTCGTCGTAGCGCAGGTATTCGCTGCCGCCGTCCGCCTTCCGAGCCGCCGGGGGCTCTTCGGCGACGATCGAGGAGACGGTGGTGCCCACCGGGTCTTTCGACGTGTACGTCTTCGCGTCGCCCGCCGTGTTCTGCAGGGCGTACGTGTCGGCGATGTAGTCGCGGACCCCGCCGCCGCACGCGGTCGCGGCCAGCACCAGGAGCAGCATCGGGGCGAGCCGCACGCGTGTCCCGAACCTGCTCACGGCAGCCACCTGCTTCGTGTTTTCACGATCACCCCACCCTTGTCCACCGGATACAGATGCCAGGTCTGCCAGGCCCATCCGCCGGGATGCTCACGCGTCGCCGTGAGCGCGGTCAGTGCGGTGTGGTCTCCGGGAAACGCCCCGCAGATCCACCCCTCCACCTCGGTGGCCTGCCGCCGCAGCCAGTCGGCGGTCTGCTCGAGGCGGGCGCGGTCGACGATGTCGGTGGTCGAGTCGAATCGGTACCCGCCCGCGCTGTCGGATACCGGGAGCGGTCTGCCGCCTGCCCGGATCGCGTCGCACGACACCTGCTCGGTGATCCGGCTGCCCGCCGCGGACGCCGTCACCGCGTGCGACGCCCCGAGCACGCCGAGGGTCACCTGCTCGTCACCGTACGTGATGGTGAGTTCGGCCAGCGGAAGCGGCGTTTCGGCGTTCACGACGAGACCGAGCGCCTCGGCCGTCACATCCCGGGATTCGATGTCGAGGACGTGCAGTGTCACTGCGGCGGACCGGAATGGATCACGGTGAGCTCGCCCCGGGTCACGGCGCGGCCCGTGGAGACCTCCCACGACTGCGTCCGCGCCCAGCGCTCGAAGGACAGCAGGCCGGTCTTGTCGGCCGTCGCGTAGTCGGCGTAGTCGACGATGCCCTGGGGTGCGGTGCCGGTGGTGCCTTCTGCCGTGAACGAGGCGGTGCCGCGCTCGATCTGCCGGTGCACGACGTCGTCGAGGATTACGTCACCGCCCGGTTCGAGGCCTGTACCCTCTCTGCGCATCCACAGCGTCATGTCGAGGTTGCCCTCGTCGTTCTCGACGGTGAGCCACCGCTGACCGGTCGATCCGTCGAGGAGGTGTTCGTGCCAGATGTATCCCTCTTCGTCGAGGGTGATGGTCCCGCGCACGACGTGATCGATTCCGGCGTACGTGATGATGTCGCCGACTCCGATCTTGTACGGGTCGTAGACCTCCGGGTAGTCGGCGAGCGGATCGACCCTGGCAGCAGGCGCTGCGTTCTTTCCGGACCGATTCCGCAGGATCAGCACGATGCCCACGATCACGACAACGATCAGCAGCAGTAACAGCAGCTTGGTCAACGATCTCTCCTGGTCGGCGGATCCGGCGCGGGAGGCCAGTGCCCGGCCCCCACCGGTCAGTCACCTTACTGTGCGCCCGACACCCGCACACCTGGCGATTGCAGAAGCCAGGTTGCAAAGGCTAACCTAACCGAATGCGCGAGCGGTGGGGCGGAGCGCTGTCGTTCACCGAGATTCGCGCGGCATACGCCCAGAAATCGACAGAACCGACAGTGAGGAACCATATGGCCATCCCGCCCATTTCGACCTACACGATCCCGGAGATCCACGAGGTCCCCGAATCGAAGGTGACCTGGCGCCTCGACCCCCGGCGCTCCGCGCTGCTGGTCCACGACATGCAGAACTACTTCATCGACGCGTACGACGTACGTGCCGAACCCATGTCGACCGCGATGGCCAACATGGTCCGGATCCGCGAACTCTGCGCGGAAGCCGGGATTCCCGTGATCTACACGATGCAGCCCGGCGACCAGCATCCGTCGCGTCGCGGAATCCTCGCCGACTTCTGGGGCCCGGGACTGACGTCGGGTCGCGACACCGAGGTGGTCGAGCCGCTCGCCCCCCGCGACGGCGACATCCAGGTGACCAAATGGCGGTATTCGGCCTTCCAGCGCACCGACCTCCGGCAGTTGCTCGGCCATCACGGCCGCGACCAGCTGATCGTGACGGGCGTCTACGCACACATGGGCTGCATGCTGAGTGCCGCCGAGGCGTTCATGGCGGACGTCCAGCCGTTCCTGGTGTCCGACGCGACTGCGGATTTCAGCCGTGACGAACACCTCATGGCGCTCACGTATGCCGCGAAGCGCTGCGGTTCGGTGACCACCACGGACGCGCTGGTAACCGCACTCTCCCCGCTCGAAGTCGGCTGAGCCGCGGCAGCCGGATCACCACATCTTATGTGGTTAGGCTAACCTGACACGCCGAGCAGCTGAAAGCCCGAAAGCCGAAAGCATCAGGAGCGCCTGTTAGATGTCCCTTTCGATATCGTCGCCGTCCCCCCTGCAGACCGAGGCGGACACCGACGTCAGCTTGACCGCCGCCCAACGCGAACTGTGGGCCGGGCACCATCTGGACCCGACCCGGTCGGCGTTCACGACGGCCGAATACGTGGAGGTCGCGGCCCCTGTCGACCTCGGCGCTCTCGCCGCGGCGATACGCGCGGTGATCGCGGAGGCCGAGGTGCTCTCGACCCGCTTCGTGGCCGAGCCCGACGCCGATCCGGCCGACGTCGTGCAGGTGCACGATCGACATCACGCGCCCGAACTCGAACGCCTCGATCTCGACCGGGCCGCGGCTGTGGAGTGGATGCGCGAGGACGTGCGCCGACCACTCGACTTCGCCACCGCTCCCCTCGTGCGCACGGCACTGATCACGGCCGAATCCGGTGCGATCTGGTACCTTCGCGCCCCGCACGCATTGCTGGACGCGTACGGGTATTCACTGCTCACCCGCCGTGTCGCGGCGCTGTACACGGCCCGGCTCGCGGGCACCGAACCGCGACCGGCGAAGTTCCCGCCGCTGCGGGAGCACGTCCGGGCGGCACACGAGTTCGACGCCGCGGCCCCCGACGGCGCCCCTCCGGCCGTCTCGCGTCCGGTCGGATTCGGTGACACGATGCGCCGGCCGGCCCCCGATCCCCATCGATGCACGATCCCGATCGACCCCGGCGTCGCACGGAGCCTGCGCGACGCCGCCACGGCGCAGGCGACCACGTGGGCGGAGGCGGTGTACGCGGCCGCCGCCACGTACCTGGGTGCCCACACGGGCGCCGAGGAGGTGACGCTTCGGGTTCCGGTGCTGGCCCGCAACGGAATCGAGCTGGCGTCACCCGTGACGGCCACGAACATCGTGCCGCTCCACGTCCCCCTCGACCCACGGCCGACGTTCGCCGACGTGATCGGCCGGGTGGCCGCGGCACTGTCCGAAGCCCGCCCGTTCCAGCGTGTCCGGGACGCCGGGAGCCGTATCTCCGGCGGAGCGGTGGTGAACGTCAAACCGTTCGCCGCCAGAATCGCTTTCGGCCCCACCTCCGGGTCGGTGCACCAATTGGCCACCGGTCCGGTGGAGGACGTGGTGATCTCCGTCTCCGGTGCCGGCGACGAACTCACGCTCGAATGGGCCGGAAACCCCGAGGTCTACACGGACGTCGAGATCCGGAACCACGCACATCGCTTCGCGCACTACCTCCGAAGTATCTCCGTGGCAACGGAACCCGTCACCGTCGTGGATGTCTGCGCCCCGGATGAACTGCACTCGTGGCGGTCGGCGGCCGGGCTCGACCGGACCGGCACGACCGCAGCGGCACGTCCCGACAGCATCGCCTCCGCCTTCCTCGCGCAGGTGCGCACCCACCCGGACCGGGTCGCGGTGAACGACCTGACGTACCGGGAACTCTCGGAGCGCGCCGCCGCCCTGGCGCGCCGGCTGAGGTCGGCGGGCGCCGGACGCGGCACGGTCGTGGCCGTCAGCCTTCCCCGCGGCACCGATCTGATCGTCGCCGTCCTCGCGATTCTCCGCAGCGGCGCGACCTACCTGCCGATCGATCCGTCCTCCCCGGCCGAGCGGGCCCGGTTCATCCTGCGGGACGCGCAGCCGACGCTGGGAATCGGATCCGCCGATCTGCTCGGCGACCTCCCCCGCGTCGAGGAGGGCGCGCCGGAGTCCGGCGGCGGGGAACTCGACGACCCGGTGCGCGCCGACGACATCGCGTACATCATCTACACGTCCGGATCGACCGGTGTGCCCAAGGGCGTTCCGATTCCGCACCGCAACGTGCTGCGGCTGTTCGAGGTGTCCCGGGAATGGTTCACGTTCACCGAGGACGACTGCTGGCCGCTGCTGCATTCGTACGCGTTCGATTTCTCCGTCTGGGAGATCTGGGGTGCGCTGCTGCACGGCGGACGCCTCGTCACGGTCGACGAGACCACCCTCACGTCACCGGCCGACCTCGCCGCCCTTCTCGTCGACGAGAGTGTCACCGTCCTGAACCAGACGCCGTCCGCGTTCGGGCATCTCGTCGACGCTCTCGCCCGCGCGGACTCGTTCGATCGGCTGCGGCTGCGGTACGTCGTGTTCGGCGGTGAGGCCCTCGATCCGGCGGTCCTGCGGGCCTGGTTCGCCGCCTCGGGTCCGGCTGCGGAAACGACCCTGGTCAACATGTACGGCATCACCGAGACCACCGTCCACGTCACCGCCACGAAGGTCACCGGCGCCGACGTCGTGGACATCGGGGCGCCGCTCGGCGACCTGTGCACCTACGTTCTCGGGCCGGGACTGCGCCCGGTGCCCCCCGGCGTCACCGGGGAGATCTACGTGTCCGGGCCCGGACTGTCCCCCGGCTACCTCGGGCGTCCCGACCTGACGTCGGCGCGGTTCGTCGCCGACCCGTTCGCCTCCAGCGGGACGCGCATGTACCGGACCGGCGACCTCGCCCGGTACGACGCGACCGGCACCCTCCATTATCACGGCCGGATCGACGACCAGATCCAATTGCGCGGTTACCGTGTCGAACTCGGCGAGATCACCGCGGCGATGACCGCGGTTCCCGACGTGCAGGCGGCGGTCGCGACGGTGCACGAGCAGGCCGGCGGCGACCAGCGGATCGTCGGATACGTCGTTCCCCGGCCGGGCAGCACGCCCGACACGGTCGAGGAGGACGTGCGGGCACACCTCGTCCGCACGCTGCCCGGGTACATGACCCCGTCCGCGCTGGTGATGCTCGATCGGTTGCCGTTGACCCACAACGGCAAGGTCGACAAGGACGCGCTGCCCGCCCCCCGTTGGCTCGGACGGGCCGGCGACACAGCGCGCACCGACATCGAGGCCCGGATCCTCCCGCTGTTCACGTCGATCCTCGGCGCCGAGGAGGTCGGCGTCCACGACGACTTCTTCGCGCTGGGCGGGAACTCCCTTCTCGCCGCCGCCCTCGTGTCGGCGATCACCGCGGAACTCGGTGTGCCGCTGCGGGTCGCGACGGTTTTCGAGAACCCGACCGTGGCCGCCGTCGCCGCGCAACTGGAGGACGCCGGTGAGCGGGTGCAGGCCGGCAGGCCGTCCCCGCGGGACCTCCCCGAGGGCACGCCGGTGCCGTTGTCCCCCGCGCAGGAACGCCTGTGGTTTCTCGACAGCGCGGCCGGCGGCGGAACGTACCTGCTGGCACTGGCCGTCGATTTCGGGGACGGCCTCGAACCGGATGCGCTGTCCGCGGCGCTCGCGGACGTCGTGACCCGGCATCAGTCGTTGCGGACGGTGTTCCCCCTCGTCGACTCCATGCCCCACCAGGTCGTGCTTCCCGCGGCACACGCGAAGGTCCGGCTCGAACGCGTCGACAACGTCGGCAACATCGAGGGACACATCGCAGCGATGACGACGGTGGGGCTCGGACTCACCGATCAGCCGCCGCTGCGCGCGGTGCTGTACGAGCCGCAGCACACGCTGGTCCTGTTGATGCACCACATCATCGGCGACGAATGGTCGCAGTCGAAGCTGCTGGACGATCTCGCGTTCGCGTACAACGCCCGCCGCGCCGGACGGGCACCGGAGTTCACGCCGCTGCCGCTGCAGTACCCGGACGTCGCCGTGTGGCAGCGCGAACGCATCGGCGCGGGGCCGGATGACGCGACCCCGTTGCTGACCGGCCAGCTCGACTACTGGCGTGAGCAACTCGCCGGTCTGCCGCTCGAACTGGGCTGGCGCACCGACCGCCCGCGGCCTGCCCTGCCCACCAATCGCGGCGCGAGCGTGCACCGCACGCTGTCGCCGTCGCTGCACGCGGCCGTCGATGCGCTGGCCGCCGAGCGGCGCGCGAGCTTCTTCATGATCGTCCATGCCGCGGTGGCCGTGCTCCTCGAACGGCTCGGCGCCGGGGAGGACATCGCCCTCGGGGTGCCCGTCGCCGGTCGCAGTCACCCCGATCTCGACGCGATGGTGGGCTGCTTCATCAACACGGTGGTCCTGCGGACCGACGTCTCGGGCGACCCGACGTTCGACCAGTTGCTGGACCGGGTCCGAGCCGTCGACCTCGACGCCGTCGACCATGCCGACGTGCCGTTCAACCGCATCGTGGAACTGGTCAATCCCCCACGGTCGTCGGCCCGCCACCCCCTGTTCCAGGTGATGCTCTCGCACTGGAAGCAGGACGGCGCCGCGGAGCAATTCGACGGAACGACCGCGGCCGTGCGGATGCTCGACGCGACGTCCGCGAAATTCGATCTGGCGCTCCGCTTCCAGGAGCGTCCGGACAGCGGCGGCGTCGACGTGACGTTCGAGTACTCCACCGAACTCTTCGATGCCGCAACGGTCGAATCCCTCGCCGACCGACTCGCCGTGGTGATCGAGCGCCTCGTCGCGAATCACGAGCAGCGGATCGGCTTGCTCGACATCCTGACCCCGCAGGAGCGGGAGCGGGTGCTCGGCGAATGGTCGCACTCGGAGCACTCCATTCCCGCCCGCACGTTCGACGAGTACTTCTCGGAGCAGGTGGCCCGCACCCCCGACGCCGAGGCCCTCGCCGTCGGCGCGAGCGTGCGGCCCGCGGTGTCTCTCACCTACCGGCAGCTCGACGAACGCGCGAACCGCGTTGCCCACCTGCTGATCTCGCGGGGCACAGGCCCCGGCGACGTGGTCGCGCTCGCCCTCGACCGCTCCGCCGAGCTGATAATCAGTGTCCTCGCCGTGCTGAAGAGCGGTGCCGCATATCTTCCCGTCGACCCCACGTACCCGGCCGACCGGATCGCGCACATGCTCGCCGACGGCGCCCCGGTCGCGATTCTCACCTCCTCGGTCGGTGTGCCCGACCGCACGCCGCTGGGCACCGCCGTGCCCGTTCTCGACCTGGACGATCCGGACCTGCAGGCGCTGCTCGACACCCAGCCCGTCACCGCCCCCACGGACGCCGACCGCACCAGGCCGCTGCACCTCGACGACGCCGCGTATCTCATCTACACGTCCGGTTCGACGGGAGTTCCCAAGGGCGTCGTCGTCCCCCACCTCGGCATCGCGGACCTGCTGTCGCTGCAGTCGGACGTGATCGGCATGGACCACACCACGCGTGCGCTGCACTTCTCGTCCATCAGCTTCGACCTCGCGTTCTGGCAGATCATGTGGGGGGTGCTCTCGGGCGGGACGCTGGTGGTCGCGACGGACGCCGACCGCATCCCAGGCGAGCCCCTCGCCCGGGTCATCAACGAACACGACGTGAACTTCGTCGGTGTGCCACCGTCTTTCGCCGCCGCGTTCCCGCCGGAGCATCCCATCCCGGAGGGCGTCGACCTGATGCTCGGCGCCGAGAAGCTCACCCCGCAGCTGATCGAGCGGTACGCTCCCGGCCGCCGACTGTTCAACGCGTACGGACCCACCGAGTGCACGGTCAACGCCACCCTCGCCCTCGTCGAACCGGGACACGAAGGTCCCGTCCCCATCGGCGTCGTCGATCCCGGCAAGCACGCCTACGTCCTGGACCACGCGTTGCGGCCGGTACCCCCGGGCGTGTCCGGTGAGCTGTATCTCGCGGGCGACAGCGTCACCCGCGGATACCGCAACCAGACTCCGAAGACAGCGGAGCGGTTCATCGCCGACCCGTTCGCGGAGCCGGGCAGCCGCATGTACCGGACATCGGATGTGGTGTGGTGGGGCCGGGACGGTCAGATCTACTTCACCGGCCGGGCCGACTCGCAGGTCAAGGTGCGCGGATTCCGCATCGAACTCAATGAGATCGAGGCCGTGCTGTCCGGTGACCCGGACGTCGAGCACATCGTCGTCGTGGTCCGCGAGGACCGGCCCGGTGATCAGCGGCTGGTCGCGTACGCCACGTCGGTGCCGGGTGGCCGGATCGACCCCGACCAGTTGCATCGCCGCGCCGCCAGCCGGTTGCCGGACTACATGATCCCGGCGGCGTTCATCGCCGTCGACGAGTTCCCCACCCTGCCGAACGGCAAGCTCGACCAGTCTTCGCTCCCCGTTCCGCACCTGTCCCTGCAGGTGTCCGAGCGGGGGCCGCGCACGGCCCGCGAAGAGGTACTGTGCCAATTGTTCGCGGAGGCCCTCGGCATCGAGCGGGTCGGCATCGACGACAGCTTCTTCGACCTCGGTGGCCACTCGCTGATGGCGGCCGGGCTGATGAGCGCGATCTCGAAACGGCTGTCCGTCACCGCGACCGTGGCCTCGCTGTTCGCGGCGCCGACCGTGGCCCAGCTGGCAGGCCGCCTCGACGACGATCACGACGCCGACGCGCTGGCCGTGCTGCTTCCGTTCCGCACCGAGGGCTCCCGGCCACCGGTGTTCTGCTTCCACCCCGCCGGCGGGATCAGCTGGGGCTATTCCGGCCTGCTGCGGCACATCGACGACGACTACCCGCTGTACGGCGTGCAGGCGTCCAACCTGTCGACGTCCACGCGGCCGCCGGAAACGCTCCAGGACATGGCCGCCAAATACATCGAGCACATGCGGACCGTGCAGCCGACGGGCCCGTACCACCTCCTCGGATGGTCGCTGGGCGGCGTCGTCGCGCACGCCATCGCGGGCGCACTGCAGGATCAGGGCGAGGAACTGGGCATGCTCGTCATGCTCGACTCCTTCCCGTCGGACGCGTGGGCGTCGATGCCGACGGAGCAGGACGCGCTCGCCGCTCTGCTCTACATGGTCGGCTACGACCCGGAACCGCTGCTCGTGGATGGCCTCGACCGGCAGCAGGTGATCGACATCCTGCGCGGCGAGGGCAGTGCCCTCGCCGGGATCAACGAGCACACACCGGCCGCGATGATCGACAACTTCGCGAACGCCGTGCGCCTCGAATCCGAACCCTCACAGATCGTCGTGGACTCCGACATGCTCTTCTTCACCGCGGCCAGGAATCCTGCGACCGCGGCGACGTACGACTTGTGGCGGCCCTACCTGACCGGGACCATCGTCAACCACGACCTCGACTGCGAGCACAAGGACATGACTCAGCCGCGTTGGATCGGCGAAGTCGGTTCCGTCGTGAACGAGGCGCTCGCCTCGTTCGGCTCGCCCATGAACCCCATCAACAAAGAACAGGGAGATCGATGAAAACGTCCGGAAGATACTGGCGTAGAGCCGGAATCGTGATGATGGCGGCAACCGCGCTGTTCGCGGGTGCCTGCAGCGAGTCGACGTCCGACTCGACCGACGCGGCGGGATCCGCCACCGGACAGGCCGACGCGTCGGCCTTTCCCGTGTCGATTCCGTCGGCGCTCGGCACCGCCGAGATCCCGGAGGCACCGGAACGCGTCGTCACGCTCGGCTGGGGCAGCGAGGACGCGGCACTGTCGCTCGGCGTCGTGCCCGTCGCCGTGCAGAACATGAAGTCGGACACCGGAACCGACGACGGCCTGCTGCCGTGGTCGCGCGCGAAGCTCGAAGAGCTCGACCCGAACGCGGAACCCGCGTTGCTGACGGCGTCGAGCAAGGAGATGCCGTACGAGCAGATCGCGGCACTCGACCCCGACGTGATCCTGGCCGTGCACTCCGGTGTGAACCAGGAGCAGTTCGACAAGCTGTCGGCGATCGCCCCCACCGTGGCGTACCCGGAGCGTCGCTGGGCGACCAGCTGGGAAGACCAGATCACCACGGTCGGCAAGGCCCTCGGCCGGTCGGCACAGGCCGAGGCGCTGGTGACGCAGACGCAGGACACCCTGGCGCAGGCGAAGTCGCAGCACCCCGAGTTCACAGGCAAGACGGTGGCCTTCGGCAGCGGCACCGAGCCGGGGTCGTACAACTTCTACTTCGACACCGATCCTCGCCTGAAGATGCTGGCAAGCCTCGGATTCACGGTCGACCCGCTCGCCCAGAAGTTGCGTGAGAGCAGTGACCAGACCAAGTTCGCCGCTCCGGTCAGCATGGAATTGCTGCCGACGTACAACCCGGATGTGCTGCTCGCCTGGTACCTCTCGCCCGAACTGCAGAACGAGGTTCAGTCGAACCCGCTGTTCGCCGGGGTGAAGGCCGTGCGCGACAACGCCTACGTGGGTCTGACCGATCCGCCGCTGGTGTTCGCGTCGAGCTCGCCGAACGTGCTCAGCGTGCCGTGGCTGCTCGACAAGCTGCTCCCGCAGCTGTCGCAGGCCGCGAACAACGCTCAGGCCAGCTAGTTCCCACCTGAGCGCGTCACTGTGCCGCTGCCGAGAGGTCCTCTTCGGCAGCGGCACTGCTGTAGGTGCGCAATCCCTTCAGGGTCAGCGCGAGAAGCGCCAGCACCACGATGCCGCCGGTTCCGTAGAGGAGGAACGCCTCGCGCGGGCCCACCGCCGCGCCGACGGCGCCCGCGACGAGCGCTCCGGCAGCCGAGCCGGTGGAGATCTGGGCGCCCCACACTCCGGCGACGCGTCCGCGGTACTCCTCGGGCGTCTCGGTCTGGATGACGGCGTACCGGAGGATGTCGCCGAGCACGCGCCCGAAGCCGTGTGCGGCGAGACCGAGGAACGTGACTGCGATCATCGGGACGGCGCCGACGCCGATCAGCCCGGCCGACGCGATCATGGCCGCGAGGAACACGATCAGGCCCCCGCGACGAGCCGTTCCTGTCCAGCCGCTCGTGAGTGATCCGGTGAGGGCGCCGACGGCGGGAGCACTGTAGAGCAGTCCGGTGGCGGCCGGTCCGGCGTGCAGCACCTGGCTCGCGTAGGCGGGCAGCAGCACGTTCCAGCCGGTCAGCATCATCGCGCAGAAGCCGACCAGCAGCGTCCCGCCGACCACGGAATCCTTGGCGGCGTAGGTGAAACCGCTGGCGATCGACCGCAGCGGACTCTCGGTGTTCTTGACCGGCGGCGGCAGCGACGGCAGCCTGGCGATGCAGTACGCGGTGATCCCCGAGGACACCGCGGCGAAAACGTAGTTGGTGCCCACGGACGTCGCCGCGATGATCACACCGCCGATGGCGGGTGACGCGACCGTCCCGAGATCGGCCATCACGGTCATCAGGGCGCCGGCGGCGGCCATCTTGTCCTTGGGCAGCAGCGACGGGATCACCGCCATCAGTGCGGTCGCGGAGATGCCGCCTGCGAGGCCCTCGATCACGCCGCACAGGTAGATGATCCACAGTTGGGGTGTGGGCAGGAACGCGTTGACCGCGAGAATGGCGAAGGCAACCCCTGCCGTGGCCCGAGCGAGCGAGATGACCGGCCTGCGATCGTACCGGTCGGCGATCACGCCGCCGAACAGGGTGCCGATGAACACCGAGGTGCCCACGACGATGCTCGCCGCGCCCACTGCCAGTGTGGAATTCGTCATGTCGTACACCTGCAGCGGCACTGCCACCAGCAGCAGGCCCAGACCGAAGATGGAGATCGTGCGGGCGATGAAGATGTATCGGAACTCGCGACTCGTCCGGAGAGGCGTCAAGTCGATTGCGTATCGCGATAATCCAGCCATTGTCATCCATTCACATTCGGTTGCAACAGCTCTCCGTTTCGCCGTTCGCGCGGAGAGCAACTATGCTTAGGCTTCACTAACCCAGCAACCTACCCCATGTGGTCGGACCGGCTCAACGCGCCGGGTCCGGCCGACGCACCGGAGGATGACAGTGAGTTCCGCTCCCAGCACAATTCCGACCCGCGACCGAATCCGCGCCGACGTCGCCGACGTCCTCGACGTCCCGGTCGCCGAGATCGACGACGACGCGAACCTCCTCGACGAGGGAATGGACTCCGTGCGCGTGATGGCGCTGGTCGAACGGTGGCGCGCGGATGGCGTCCAGGTCGATCTCGTCGACCTCGTCGGTGAGCCGACGCTCGACGCCTGGTTCGAGGTCACTTCGGCGCACTGAGCGGCCCCACCGCCTACTCTTGATCCGGCTGGTCGATCCGGGGAGCGACACGGACACGGGAGGACGCGAGGGGCCATGGCACATGAAACCAGCGATGCCGGCAGGATGAGCGTGCTGCGGACACCGCGGTTCTGGATAGCTCCCGTGCTCCTGGTCTCCGTCGTCATGTCCCTACTCGCCGCGTTGTACATGGGCGGCATGCTCAATCCCCCCGAGCACCTCCACCACTTCCCCATCGCCCTCGTCGATCAGGACGAGGGCGACACCGTGCCCAACTCCGATCCGCCGCAGCGGCAGAACTTCGGCAACCAGATCGCCGCAGGCCTCCTCGAGGGCGTCGATCCGAACAAGATCGAACTGCGGCAGATCGGGATCGCGCAGGCCCAGTCCGCACTGGACAACGGGGAGATATACGGCGCCATCGTCATCCCGAGCGACTTCACGAAACGCACGCTCATCCTCGCCCAGGCGAGCGTGATCCCCGGGGACGTCGAACGACCCGTGATCACCATCTACACGAACCCCCGCGCCGGCACGATCAGTGCGAACCTCGTCCAGAACATCGGTCAGATGGCGATGGACAAGGCCAACCAGATGATGGGCGAGCAACTCACCACCCAGGTGACGCAGCAACTGCAGGCGACGGCCCCCGACCTCCAGCTGTCGGGGGCCAGCCGGCTGGTGCTCGACGAGCCCATCGACGTGCGGGTCGTGGCCCACAACCCGCTACCGGACAACACCGGTTTCGGCCTGGCGGCGTTCTACTACGCGCTGCTGATCGTCCTGGCGGGATTCACCGGTGCGACCATCGCGAGCACCCTGACCGACGGCATGCTGGGATTCACCCCGACCGAGGTCGGGCCGCTGTACCTGCACAACGAAGCGGTCCCGATCTCCCGTTTCCACACCCTGCTGATCAAGTGGGCGGTGATGGTACTGCTGGCGATGATCGTGTCCGGGCTGTACCTGTGGATCAGCTCCGCCCTCGGGCTGCCGATCACCGATCCGCTCGCACTGTGGGAGTACGGCGCATTCGCGATCGCCGCCGTCGGGATCACGGCGATGTCGGTGATGGCCGCGTTCGGGAACCTGGGCCTGCTCATCAACCTGCTGGTCTTCGTCGTCCTGGCGCTCCCCTCGTCCGGGGGCACGATCCCGCTCGAGGCGGCGCCGCGGCTGTACAGCTGGCTCGGTGAGTTCGAGCCGATGCACCAGATCTACATCGGGGTGCGCGCCATCATGTTCTTCGGCGCATCGGGCGACGCAGGCCTCATCCACGCCGTGTGGATGACCCTCGCCGGCCTGCTCATCGGCCTCGTCTTCGGTGCCGTCATCACCCGGTTCTACGACCGTAAGGGTCTGCACCGCCGCCACAAGGCACAGACCGAACCCGCCGTGGACCCCGCCGGGGAGTGAGTCACGCGGGGGTCGACCAGGCCGTGCCGAACTGTTCGTACCAGGGATGCGGGGCGGGCACCGCCGCCAGGATCCGCTCGACGAACCGATCGGGGTCGCCGAGTTCGGCGAGTCCGACTCCGCGGCGCTCGTAGTCGGCGAATCGGTCGTGCAGTCCGGCGATCACCCTGTCTGTCACCGTCTGCTCGAACTCTTCGATGGTTGCCATCGGATGCCCCTCCTTCCGGCGAGAAGCGTCTGCGTTCAGTGTAGTGCCGACCTGCGGATTCACCCCCGTCCGGCGGCGGATTATCGCCTGTCGGTGGCGCAGAGCAGACTGGGCCCGTGAGAGTGGTCATGGTTCCCGGCGCCGAGGGTGGCGCGACGACCGTTCGCACCGATCCAGCGGGAGTCCCGGTCGAGTCGCCGCGTCGGCACTCCGACGGCGTGGCCGCGGTCCGCGACATCGAAGCAGCCGAGCACCCCCGCTGGGTCTGGACGAGTACCGCCGCCGTCTATCCGGCGCTGCTCCGGGCCGGGGTGCGGGTGCGGCGCTGCCACGACCTCGCGCTCACCCGTGCCGTCCTCAGTATGCGCGACGGCGTTCCGGCGCCGCCGGCTGACGAACCCGTCGACGAACGCCCCGGTCTGTTCGACACCGCACCCGCCACGGATCCGGCTCAGGTGGTCACCGATTTCGCGGAACAGCGCAAGACGATCGGTGACGATGCCAAACTCGACCTGCTGGTGGCCGCCGAGTCCGCGGGAGCGCTGGCCGCCGCGGAGATGAGTTTCGACGGGCTGCCGTTCTCCACCACCGCCCACCGCGCCTTCCTCGAGACGACGCTCGGGCCCCGTCCCGCCGGGTACGACCTGCCGCAGCGCATCCAGGACGTCACCGTCGAGATCGGGGCGGCGTTCGGCCGTCGCATCAACCCGGCGTCCCACGTCGAAGTCGTCGACGCCTTTCGCCGTGAGGGCATCGAACTCGCGTCGACCCGCAAACACCTCCTGCGCGAGGTCGATCACCCTGCCGTCCCGCTGCTCCTGCACCATCGGGATCTGTCCAAGCTGTTCAGCACGAACGGTTGGCAGTGGCTGGACAGCTGGGTCCGCGACGACCGGTTCCGCCCGGTCTATGTCCCCGGCGGCGTGGTGTCGGGCCGCTGGGCGAGCCGCGGCGGCGGCGCACTGCAGATTCCGAAACCGCTGCGGTCGAGCGTGATCGCCGACCCGGGTCACACGTTCGTCATCGCCGACGCCGGCCAACTCGAACCCCGCATACTGGCCGCCATGTCGGGTGACGCCCGCATGGTCGCCGCCGCGGGCGCCGACGACCTGTACGCACCGGTCGCGGCGGAGACGTTCGACGGCGACCGCGGCAAGGCCAAGGTCGCGATCCTCGGTGTGCTGTACGGCGCGACAGCCGGCGAGGCCCGGTCCCTGCTCACCCTGCTGCGCACCCGCTTTCCCGTCGCCGTCGAATACGTGGAGAGGGCGGCCCGCTCCGGTGAACGCGGCGAGGTCGTGCACTCGTGGCTCGGCCGCGCCTGCCCGCCGCCGTCACCCGACTTCTGGTCTCACGGCGACGCGCGGTCCCGCGGCCGGTTCACCCGGAACTTCGTGGTGCAGGCCACGGCATCCGAGTGGGCGCTGTGCGTGCTCGCCGATCTGCGGCGCCGCCTGGCCGACGAACCGGACAGTGAACTGGTCTTCTTCCAGCACGACGAGGTGATGGTGCACACCCGGGATCCGGAGTCCGCGACGCGGCACGTTCTGGGCGCCGTCGACGTAGCCACCCGGTTGCTGTTCGGCGAGACGCAGGTGCGGTTTCCGATGGATGTGGCGGTGCGTGACTGCTACGCGGAACCCTCCGACGAGGCCTGACCCGCGCAGGTTTCCGGTGTCGCGGGTGCGCTCGGCATGGTGTACTGGGACGCACTGCTGGCGGGGGCGGCGAAGGAGAACCCATGACGAAGTTGGATTCGACGGACTCGAGCACGAGCGGCGAGAAGTCGCGCAGATTTCGCTGGCCCGCGTTCACCATCGTGGCCATCGCGATCGTCGCGTTCTTCGCGGGCGGATTCGGGGGATCCTTCCAGGGGAAGCTCACCGAGGTCCAGAAGAACGACAACGCCGCCTACCTGTCGAGTTCCGCCGAATCGACGATCGTCACCAACGAATCGTCCAAGTTCCTCACCGTCGAGACCATCCCCGGTTTCGTGCTGTTCCACAGCGACGCACCGCTCACCGACCAGGACAAGGCCGCCGTCGCTCAGGCGCACGACGCCATCGCGGCCGTCGACGGCGTCGACGCCGAAGGCATGTCGCAGCCGCAGTTCTCGGAGGACGGCACCACGGCGTCGATCTTCGTTCCCCTCGTCGCGAAGGAGGACGGCACGGCGGTCACCGGTGACGTGCTCGCCGCCACCGAGGAGAACGTCCTCACCGCCGCGAAGGACGCGGCCACCGGGCTCGAGGTGCTCCCCGCCGGTCCCGGCGGTCTGCTGGTGGCGTTCATCGACGCGTTCGCCGGTCTCGACGGCGCCCTGCTGGGCGCGGCCCTGCTCGTGGTGGTCCTCATCCTGCTGGTGGTGTACCGCTCCCCGGTGCTGTGGTTCTTCCCGCTCTTCTCGGCGCTGCTCGCGCTCGGTCTCGCGTCAATGGTCATCTACTTCCTCGCCAAGGCCGAGGTGCTCACGCTCACCGGGCAGAGTCAGGGCATCCTGTTCGTCCTCGTCATCGGGGCGGGCACCGACTATGCGCTGCTCCTGATCTCCCGCTATCGGGAAGAACTGCACTTCTATTCCAGCCGGTTCGACGCCATGATCAAGGCCTGGAAGGAATCCGCCCCTGCCATCACGGCGTCGGCGGTCACCGTCATCCTCGGTCTGCTGTGCCTGACGTTTTCCGAACTGAACTCCAACAAGAGCCTCGGTCCGGTCGCCGCGATCGGCATCGCGTGCACGTACCTCGTGATGATGACGTTCCTGCCGGTGGCGCTGTCCGCGGCGGGACGGTGGGTGTTCTGGCCGCGGAAACCGAAGGTGGACGAGGCCGCCGACCTCACCACGCACGGTCTGTGGGGCAAGATCGCCGCCCAGGTCGGAAGCAAGGACCGCACCCTCTGGATCGGGACGACGGTGCTGCTGGCCGTGCTGTTCCTGGTGGGCATCGGCAGTCTGAAGACGGACGGGCTGTCCTCTTCGGAGAATTTCACCAACCGGCCGGACGCCGTCGTCGGCCAGGAATTGTACGACTCCACATTCGATCCGGGCGCCGGCGCACCCGCCGTCATCGTCACCAACGCCGATCAGACGGACGCGGTCATCGCAGCCGTGAGCGGCGTGGAGGGTGTGTCGACGGATCCCGGCGCGGTGTGCCCGCAGGTCGATGTCGAGAAGCTGTCCGCCCTCGTCAAGTCGAACCCGGCGGCGGTGGCTTCGGCGGCCGGGCAGGGGTGCGCACCCGACTTCCTCACCGCCGCACCGATCGACGGGCGAATGGTCGTCAACGTGACGCTCGCCGACTCGTACGATTCGCCGGAAGCTCTCGAGACGGTGAAACGACTGCGGGACGCGGCGCACGCCGTGCCCGGCGCCGACGCGCTCGTCGGTGGCAGCACGGCAACCACTCTCGACGTGCAGACGGCGTCGGTGCACGACCGGAACCTGATCATCCCCATCGTTCTCGTCGTGATTTTCGTCGTGCTGGCCCTCCTGCTCCGCGCGCTGCTCACGCCGATCATCCTCATCGCCACCGTGGTCCTGTCGTTCGCGGCCACGCTCGGGGTGTGCGGCCTGTTCTTCACCCACGTCTTCCATTTCGCGAACGCGGATCCCGCGTTCCCGCTGTTCGCGTTCGTGTTCCTGGTGGCCCTCGGCATCGACTACAACATCTTCCTGATGACGCGGGTCCGCGAGGAAACCGAGGAACACGGCACCAAATCCGGTGTGCTGCGCGGCCTGGCGGTGACTGGTGGGGTCATCACGTCGGCCGGTGTGGTGCTCGCCGCGACGTTCGCGGTGCTGGGTGTGCTGCCGCTGGTGTTCCTCGCCGAGGTCGGCTTCGCGGTCGCGTTCGGCGTGCTGCTCGACACGATCGTCGTACGCAGCATCCTCGTCCCGGCGCTCTCCCACGACATCGGCAAGAAGATCTGGTGGCCGTCGGCGCTGGCGAAGGCCAAGGACTAAAAGGCCAAGGACTAATACGCCTCAGCCGTCCACAGGTGGAACAGGGCGTAGGCCCGCCAGGGCCGCCACGCCTCGGCGACTTCCGCTGCCTGCCTGCCGGTCCTGACCCCCAGCGCCCGTTTGAGGACGAGGTCGTCGGGTGTGAACGCGTCCGGGTCGCCCAGTACCCGCACCGTCAGATAGTCCGCCGTCCACGGACCGATGCCGGGCAGCGCGAGCAGACCGGCCCGGAACTCGGCCGGGTCGGTGTCCGCGCCGAGGCGCAGTCCGTTCGACGCGGCCTCGGCGAGTGAGAGCACCGTCCGGGCCCGGGCCCCGGTGAGACCGAGGGTCGCGCGGAACTGTTCGGGTGCGAGCGCCGCCAGCGTCTGCGGTTCGGGGAACGCGAAGAACCCGTCGTGGACCGGAAGGCCGTACGCGGCCACGAGCCGGCTGCCGAACGTCCGGGCAGCGGCCAGCGAAACCTGTTGTCCGAGAACGGTCAGGACCGCCGTCTCGAACCCGTCCACGCTCCCCAGGCGCCGCAGTCCCGGCCGCTGCGCCACCAGCGGAGCCAGCTGCCGGTGGCGGCTCAGCGCGGCGTCGATCGGCAGCGGATCCACGTCGAGGTCGAGCCAGCGCCGGACCGTGGCGGTCAGTGCCTCGACGTCGTCGCGGTGCGCAGGCGTCAGGTGCGCCTCGACGTACCCGTCGGCGGGTCGCACGAGAACGGACACCAGCGCGGGCCCGTGCGGTCCGTCCACCACCCGGGTGTGGGTTCCGTCGGGGTCGTGCCGCTCGAGCCCGGACACGGTGTGCGCGCGGAGCGCACCCCACAGCGGCGCGTGGGTGAACGGACCCCGATACGGCAGTCGCACTCTCATGTGTCCACGAGCCCCGTCACCCGCAGCGTGATGTTCAGTCGCCCCGTGGTCAACCCGCAGTCCGGATCACTCGTGCCGGGAAGCACTTTCGGCACTCCGTGATATGCGAAGCGCGACTCGCCGCCGAACACGAACAGGTCGCCGGACAGCAGTTCGACGTCGGTGTACGGCTTGGTGCGGGTGTCGGTGTTCCCGAACCGGAAGGTGCACGTGTCGCCGATGCTCAACGACACCACGGGCGCATCGGATCGTTCCTCCTTGTCCTGGTGCATGCCCATCTTCGCGGCGTCGTAGAAGTTGATCAGCGCGGCATCGGGCGTGTACCCGGCGGCGGACTCCCCGTAGGCGTCGCCGACCGCCCGCCGGCCGAGTTCGACCAGCCAGTCGGGAAGCGGCGCGACGCGCCCACCGCCCGCGTCGTCGGCGGTGCGCGAGTAGGAGTACGGCTTCCAGTGCCAGCCGAGGCACACCGTCTGCACCGACATGCGGTGTCCCGTCGGCAGTTGCGCGGCCCGCATCGGGACCGGCCCGGTGGCCCATCCCCGGCATTCGGCCACCAGGTGGCGTTGCTCCGCTGCTGTGAGCCAGTCGGGGACGTGGACGGCGCCGGGCGCCACCACGGTCCGGGGTCGGGGTATCAAGGCGGACATCACGGTCACTCCGCGTCGTGCAGGACCAGGCCGAGGGTCCGGCGGGTACCGCGTCTGATGGTACTGACGCCGTGCCGTACCGGTCCCGTCGACCAACCGCGGGTCGAGCGCACCGGACGGTCCCGGGTGGTGAAGATCAGCGCGTGCCCCTGCCGCAGCGTCGTCACCGTGCCTCGCGACTGGGCGCGGGGCCGCTGCTCGACGAGCATGAACTCGCCGCCCTCGTGATCCACCCCTGGTCGGTCGAGTCCGATCACCACCTGCAACGGGAACACCAGGTCGCCGTAGAGGTCGCGGTGCAGCGCGTTCCAGTCGTTCGCCCGGTAGCTGAGCAGGATCGGCGTCGCCCGTTTCTGACCGGCGTCGTGGCACATGTCCAGCCATTCGTCCAGGGTGTCCGGCCACGGCGACGGCTGCCTCAGCTTGACCGCCCAGTCCCGTGCCACGGGAAGCAGTTTCGGGTAGAAGGCGGCGCGGAGTTCGGCCACGACCTCCGGTAGCGGATAGTCGAAGTACCGGTACTGTCCCGAGCCGAAGCGGTGCCGGGCCATGTCCACGGTGGACCGGAAACGTTCGACCTCCTCGTACATGTCCGCGATCTGCCCGCATTCCTCGGCGGTCAGGATCTGCTCCGATTGCGCGCACCCCGCGGCGTCGGTCTCGGCGCGCAGCGTCGGCCAATCCAGAGCATTCACACGCTGCCTCACGGTGGTCATGCCGCCGCCTCCAAGGTCAGCAGAATCGACTTGGCCTCCGGCCCACCGGCGTACTGGCCCATGCTGCCGTCGCTGCGGACCACCCGGTGGCAGGGCACCACGACGGGCAACGGATTCAGCGCGCACGCGGTGCCGACCGCACGCACCGCTTTCGGACTGCCCGCGGCGACCGCGACCGCCGCGTAACTGGCGGTGTGCCCGTAGTCGATGTCGGGGAGATGGCGCAGCACCTCGAGCCGGAATCCCTTGGACAGCCGGAAGTCCAGCGGGACGTCGAAGCTCGTGCGCCTGCCGAGGAAGTATTCGTCGATCTCGTGGGCGACCCGGTCGAGCCGGGCCGGTGCGCGCAGGATCCGGGGACTGATCTGCTCGGCGAGGGTCTGCAGCACGGCGTCGTGATCCTGGCTGGGGAACGCGACCCGCACCAGCCCGCGATCGGTGGCGGCGAGCAGCAGCGAACCGACCGGGGTGTCGAGTGTCCGGTACGCGACGTCGAGGAGTCCGGCGTCGGCGGCGGCGACGGCGAGACGCTCACGCAGTTTCTGCTCCACCGGGGAATCCAGCGGGTACAGGGAGTAGACGATGTCGGGCATGTTCATGTGATGTCTCCGCTCACAGAGATCGAGAGGGTCTTGCGTAGCGCCGCAACGCCGTCCGCGGCCGCCCGCCGCGACGCGGCCGGGGAGTTGCCCAGGATCACGGCGATCTCGGTGTACGGCAGCCCGGCCAGGTAGTGGTACGCCACCGCCGCCCGCTGCTTCATCGGCAGGGCACCGACCGCCTTCCACAACTCCGGGTCGTGGCCGCCGGGAAGTCCGCGGTCGGTGGTCTGCTCCGGCAGTTCGTCGGTGGGGACGGGCCGGCGGTCGCGCGCACGGATGTGGTCGAGCGCCTTCCGGTGCGCGATCGTCACCAGCCATGCCTCGACGTTGCTCTCCGGACCCAGGTCGGGGTACGCGCGCATCGCGGCGATGAATGTCTCCGACCAGGCGTCCTCGGCGTCCACCGGACCGACCACGGCCCGGCAGACCCGTAGGACCGTCCGGCCGTGCTCGGCCACGACGTCTTCGAACGGCTTCAGGGTCATCGGCTCAGCCGGAGCCCCGCCCGTTCCGCTTCGCGTTCGAGCAGGAACCGTTTGCGGTCGAGACCGCCCGCATACCCCGTCAGACTGCCGTTGCTCCCGATCACCCGGTGACACGGAATGATGATGCTGATCGGATTCCTGCCGTTCGCCGCCGCCACCGCGCGAACCGCGGTCGGGGTGCCGAGGGAATCGGCCAGCTGACCGTACGTCCAGGTGTCGCCGTACGGGATGGTGCGCAGAGCGTCCCACACTCGTTTCTGGAACGGGGTGCCCCGCGCAGCGAGCGGGACGGTGAAGTCGGTCCGCCGGCCGTCGAAGTATTCGGCGAGCTGGGTGGTTGCCTCGTCGAACCCTGCGGTGTCGCGGTCGCCGAACGTCGCGGGATTCGGCTGATGCCGGTGTTCGACCATGTAGATGCCGCTCAGCACCCCGTCGACGCTCACCAGCGTCAGGGGGCCGATCGGCGAATCGATGACAGTGTGCGCTGCTCGGTCGGCATTCACGGTGCCAATCCTTCCAGGTGTACGGGCCTCTGGAAGGTAGACGTCTGCCACGACCGAAACGTGAGGTGTGGAATGCATCAGGCAGGATGGGCCGATGGCTCTCGTACAACTCGGCACCCGCGACCTGGTGCGTACCGTCACCGGTGTCGCCCGGTGGTCGGTGGACACCGCTGAACTCGTCGTCTCCCTTCCCGGCCGGATCGGTGTCCTCCTGGACCAGGTCGAGGCGCTGATCGCCCGCATCGAGGCGATCAGCGACGGCGCCGAGATCGCGGTGGCGCGGGCGAACGCGGTTGCGGAAGCGGCGGCCACCGTCGTCGCCACGGCGGGGAACACGTCCGCGTCGGCGCAGACGCTGATCGGCCTGTACGAGCCGCTCGCGACGAAGGCCGCCCCGCTCGCGCAGCGGTTCGTCGACGACCTCACCGAGGAGGAGATTCACGCCGCGATCGGGTTGGTGAACCACCTGCCCGAACTGGCGATGCGCATGGAGGGGCTACTGCCGATCCTGGCGACCCTCGACACCGTGTCGCCGGAGATCCACCAACTCCTCGAGGAGGTCCAGGGGGTGCGTCAAGCGATCCAGGGCGTCCCCGGGTTCAAGTTCTTCCGCAAGCGCGGCGAGGCACAGGAGGACGAGGACTAGGCGCGGTAGCCGTCCGTTCCGGCCCGTCCGACGACGATCTTCGGGACCACCGCGCGCGAGGACAGCCGCAGCAGGGCGTCGACGAGTTCGACGATGTCGTTCACCTCGATCATCGTCTCGGGCGGAATCGTGTCGTGCGTCCACGCGGCCATGTCGGTGTCGACGTACGCCGGGGCGAGGGCGGTCGCGGAGATCCCGTTGCCCGACTCCTCCACGTTCAGTGCCTCGGTGAGCGAGATCAGCGCGGCCTTGGTGGCCCCGTAGACGGCAAGCCCCGCCTCTGCGTACACGCCGGTGATCGATGCCAGGGCGACGACCTTGGATCCGCGGCCCGGGTTCTCCGTCGCACCGGTCCGGAGCAGCGGCAGCGACTGCTGCAACAGGCTGAACGGCGCCCGCAGGTTGACGCCCAGGCTCTTGTCGAATCGGCGCATCGGGAATTCGCCGATGGCGCCGGCGGTACCCACCCCCGCATTGAGTACCAGCGCGTTCAGCGAACCGAAGGCGTCGGCGTGCGCCTCGACGACCCGTCCCGCCGATTCCTCGTCGGCGAGATCCCCGGCGACCACGACGACGTCCTTCGCGCCTGCGGTCCGCAGGTCGGCGGCCACCGCTTCGAGCCGCTCACGATCGCGAGCCGTGATCGTGAGCCCGTACCCCTGCTCCGCGAGGCGGGTGGCGATGCCGAGTCCGATGCCACGCGAGGCACCGGTGATCAGTGCGCTGCGGCTCATACCGTCTGTCCTTTCAGGGCGCGCAGGCCCGCCGCGATGAATTCGGGCACCGCGTCGCCTGCCTTGTCGAAACCGTCACCGACGGTGGCGCCGGCCCGGTAGCGGTGGTTGATGCCCTCGGCGATGACGGCGAGCTTGAAGTTCGCGAGCGCCAGGTAGAAGTTCCAGTGCACCAGTTCACGCCCCGACGCCACGGTGTAGCGCTGCGCGAGATCGTCGGCCGACGGCAGTCGCGGGCTCGTCCACGCCGCCGGTTCGCCGAGCACCAGGTCGAGAGCCGGATGCCGGTAGACGCACATCAGAGCGACGTCGGTGAGCGGGTCACCGAGGGTCGAGAGTTCCCAGTCCACGACCGCCGCCACGGTGCTCACGTCACCGGGCGCCAGGATCGTGTTGTCGATGCGGTAGTCGCCGTGCACGATCGACGACTCCGACTGCTGCGGAATCGACTCGGCCAGCGCGGCATGCAGGCGGTCGACGTCGGCGGAATCAGTCGTCTTCACCCGCCCCCACTGACTCGCCCACAGCTTCACCTGCCGGGCCACGTAGCCGTCCGGGCGGCCGAGCTGACTCAGGCCGACGGCGTCGTAGTCGACGTTGTGCAACGCGCCGAGCACGCGGACAAGTTCGTCGGTGCACGAATCGATGTCCGCGTCGGACAGGGCATCGAGGTCCGACTTGGTCCGGATCACCTGGCCCGTCACGTGTTCCACCACGGTGAACGGCGCGCCCATGACGCTGTCGTCCTCACACAGCGCGACGGTCGCGGCGACCGGCACGTCGGTGCCCTGCAGCGCCGAGGTGATGCGGAACTCGCGGGCCACGTCGTGCGCGGAGGGTGTGAGCCCCGCGGTGGGCGGCCTTCGCAGCACCCACCGCGAGGAGTCGTCGAGAATGGCGTACGTGAGGTTGGACTTGCCGCCCGAGATCAGGTCGGCCCGCAAGTCGCCATTCAGAGGGACATTCAAGTCGGACAGGAACTTCTGCAGAGCAACGAGATCGAGGCCGCGATGTTCACTCATGCGCCTGCCTCCCGCGCGGCCTTCTTCGCGGCACCCACCACGCGCTTGGCGATGGCCCAGCGGTGCACCTCGGACGGGCCGTCGTACACGCGGAACGGCCGCACCTCACGGGACAGCCGTGCGAGTGGCAGGTCGCCGGACACGCCGAGGCCGCCGCACATCTGCACGGAGTTGTCGACGATCCGGAAGATCGCCTCCGCGGCGTAGGTCTTCGCGATCGAGGTCGAGTTGCTCGCGTGGCCGCCCTGATCGAGTTCCCAGCAGGCCCGCGTCAGCAGCGCCCGGGTGGCGGCGATGTCGATCTCGTTGTCCGCGATCATCTTCTGGACCATGCCGAGATCGCCCAGCTTGCCGCCGAAGCCGTCGCGCTGCGCGACATGCGCCACGGCGACGTCGTGACCGCGGCGCGCGGCGCCCAGCCAGCGCATGACGTGCGTCATCCGGGCGGGCCCGAGCCGGACCTGGGCGTAGGCGAATCCCTGGTCCACCTCGCCGAGGACCCCGCTGTCGGGGACGAACAGATCCTCGAAGAACACCTCGCAGTGCCCACCGATCATCGCTCGGTCGAGGGTGTCGATGTGACGCCCCACCGTCAGTCCCTCGGCGTCGGCCGGTGTGAGGAACATCGTGGCGCCGCCGCGGTCGCCGGGCACGCCGGACGTGCGGGCGAAGATGATGAAGAATCCGGCGCCGTCGGCTCCGGTGATGAAGTACTTGTGGCCGTTGATCTTCCACCCGCCCGGCACCTTCTCGGCGCGCGTGGTCAGCGCGGACGGGTCGGAGCCGGCTCCGGGCGACGGCTCGGTCATGGCGAACGCCGACCGCACGTCGCCGTGCGCGAGCGGGGCGAGGAACCGCTCCTTCTGCTCGGGGCTCGCGATGTGCGCGAGCATGTGGACGTTGCCCTCGTCGGGTGCGCCGATGTTCAGTGCCGTCGGTCCGAACAGCGAGTAGCCTGCGGCCTCGAAGACGGGCGCGCGGTCGGTCATGTTCAGGCCGTGTCCGCCGTACTCGACGGGTGCGTGCGGGGCGAAGACTCCGGCGTCCTTGGCCGCCTTCTGCATCTGCACGCGCAGGGTGTCGCCACCGGCGGCGGTGATGTCGCCGCCGTGCTCGTCCTCGATAGGCAGCACGACTTCGCGGATGAACGCCTCGGTCTTCTCGACGAGTGCGGTCACCTCGGGTGCATAGGACAGATCGATCGCCACAACTACCTCCAGTCAGTACGGCGACTCCGGCACCGACCGATCACTCGCTCGGTCGAAGTCGTTCCCGAGAATCCCACAGGTTCGGAACGGGGTCAAGCCTCAGTCGGATGCGCCGACGGCACTCCTCGCGATCGCCAGGTACCGCTCGACCAGTTCGTCGGGCGACAACGGCCCGTCCTCGCGGTACCAGGTCGACACCGCGACGCACATGGTGACCACGGCGCGGCTCGCGTCCTGCGGGAACGGTGTCCGGAAATGCCCGGCCGCCACCCCGTCCCGGACGATGTCGTCGAGCATCTCCTGCTGCTCGTCGCGCAGCGCGATGTACGCCCGCCTGCTCTCCGGTTCCATGCTCCGCGTCTCACGGGACGCGACGAAGGCCTGTTCCCGCCGGAACATGTGGAACCGCAGCAACGACTCGATGACCGCGTCGAACCGCTCCCCCGGCGTCGGGCCCGCCTCGGACACCGCCGCGCGACTGCGATCGAGGAGATCCCGCATCACGACATTCGTCAGCCCCACCAGCAACGCCTGCTTGGAGGGGTAGTGGTGATAGAGACCGGGGACCGAGAGGCCGGCCCGCGATGCGATCTCACGGATCGACGCGCCGTCGTAGCCCTTCTCGACGAACGCCGCCAGCGCAGCGGCCAGAACCTTCGACAACCCCTGGTCGGTGTACTCACGCCACGAACTGCCGCGCTGGGTGCCCTCTACCGTCATGGGTCCTACGGTAGAACAGGAACCCGCCGCTCCCCTGCCGTGGTCGCGGGAGTTGACTAGAGTCGAACGAGGTCGCCCAGATCGACAGCCTTCTCCGACAGAGAGCCAGGGACCACCCGATGATCCACGTCCGTCACTCCGCGATCGCAGCCGTGCCCCTCCACGTGGCCTTCGCGTACATCGACGACTACCGGACGGTCCCCGACTGGATGTTCGGAGTCTCGGAATTCCGTCCGATCGGCGAATTCGACCAGGGGCTGGAGTCGATATTCGACGCCGCGATACACATCGGCCCGAGCACCCTGCGCTCCCGCCTCGAGGTCACCGAGTGGGTGCAGGACCGGGTTATCACCCTGGCGTCGCTCGACGGCGCCGCCAACTCCTCCACCTGGGAGTTCACCGCGCACGGTGAGGACAAGACCGAGATCAGCGTGGACTTCGCATACAAACTCCCCGGCGGCCTCGCCGGCAAGGCCCTCGGTCTCATCGTCGAACCGTTCGTCGAAACGGCCGTGAAGAACACCGAGGCCACCCTGCGGCACAACCTCGAAGAGCTGTACGCGAAGCGCGCCCGCTAGCGTCCGGGCAGGAACGCCAGCCGACCGACCGTCGTCCCCTCGCCGAGGCGTCCGATGCCGTCCGCGACGTCGGTGAGCCCGAGTCGCTCGCTGATCATCGGTGTGATCTCGCCGGCCGCCGTCATTCTCGTCAGCTCGGCGTGACACTCCCGGATGGCGGCGGGGTCGTACGCGTTGTACAGGCCCCAGTGCAGCCCGATGATCGAGTAGTTCTTGATCAGCGCGTGGTTCAACCCGGGTGACGGGATGGTGCCACTCGCGAACCCGATCACGATGATGCGCCCCTCGAACGCGATGCACTTGGTCGACTTCGTGTAGCAGTCGCCGCCCACCGGATCGAACACGACGTCCGCACCGCGGCCGTCCGTGAAGTCCTTCACAGCCTGGACGAAGTCCTCGCTGTGCCGGTCGATCACGAGGTCGGCACCGAGTTCCCGCGTGTAGGCCGCCTTCTCGGGCCCGCCGACGACGCCGATCACCTTGGCGCCTGCCGCCTTGCCCAGTTGCACGGCCGCGCTGCCCACTCCACCTGCCGCGGCCTGCACGAGCAGGGTTTCGCCGGGCTGGATCTGCGTTCTGCGGTGCAGCGCAAACCATCCCGTCTGGTACCCGATCGACAGGGCCGACGCTTCGGCGTCGTCGAGGGCCTCCGGGGCGGGGAACGCGGTGGCCGCCGACATGACGGCCAGCTCCGCGAATCCGCCGTTCGGCAGGCTCGGCATGCCGATCACCCGATCGCCGACGGCGAACCCGGTGACGCCCTCTCCCAGCTCGACCACCTCGCCGCACAGCTCCACACCGGGAGTGAACGGAAGCGGCGGTTTGATCTGGTACTCACCGCGGCACAACAGCACATCCGGGAAGTTGGCGGCCGCGGAAAGCACCTTGACCAGCAACTCTCCGGGCTTCGGCTCAAGGTCGGGGATGTCGTCGAACGTCAGGACGTCCCTCGGCTGACCCAGTTCGTGTACACGCCACGCCTTCATCGATCAGTCCTTCGGTCCACCGGCGACGTAGACGACCTGACCCGACACGAATCCGGCGCCCTCGCTGACGAAGAACGACGCGGTGTGCGCGATGTCCTCGGGCTGCCCGACACGGTTGACGGGGATCTGCGACGCCGCCGCCTTCTTGAAGTCCTCGAAGCCGACACCCACCCGCTCGGCGGTCGCGGCCGTCATCTCGGTCTCGATGAACCCTGGCGCGATCGCGTTGGCGGTGACACCGAACTTGCCGAGTTCGAACGCCAGGGTCTTGGTGAAGCCCTGCATGCCCGCCTTCGCGGCCGAGTAGTTGACCTGACCGCGGTTGCCGAGCGCGGACGTGCTCGACAGGTTCACGATGCGGCCGAACTTGGCGTCCACCATGTGCTTCTGCACGGCCCGCGACATCAGGAACGCGCCACGCAGGTGCACGTTCATCACGGCGTCCCAGTCGTCGACGGTCATCTTGAACAGCAGGTTGTCGCGGGTGATTCCGGCGTTGTTGATCAGGATCGTCGGGGCGCCCAGTTCATTGGCCACCCGCTCGACTGCCGCGGCGACGGACGCCTCGTCGGCGACGTTCGCGCCCACCGCCAGGGCTTCGCCGCCCGCGGCCTTGATCGCGTCGACGGTGCCGGCACATGCGGCCTCGTCGAGGTCGAGCACGGCGACGGCGTACCCGTCGCTCGCCAGCCGCTTCGCGACGGCGGCGCCGATGCCCCTGGCCGACCCGGTGACGATGGCGGTTCTACGTTCCTGGCTCACTTGTTTCCTCCATGCTGGTTGTTCTCGGTCTTCGTACGGTATGTCGGTAGTTCACTTCTCGGTCGGGTCAGGACGGCTGGGCCAGGAGCGACGCCTGGTAGCGGCGCATGCCCCGGATCCATCGGTCGTAGTCGGCGCCCTTGTTCCGGTACATTTCCAGCACCTCGGGGTGCGGAAGGATCAGGAATTGCTCGGCTTCCATTGCGGCGAGCACGCATTCGGCCACCTCGGCCGGCTCGAGCACCGAGCCCGCGGCGGTGACGGCGCGTGCGGCGGTGGCCGACAGGGCGGCGTCGTCGGTGAGCAGTGTGGTGTTGACGCCCATCGGGCACAGGCAGCTGACGCGGACGCCTTTGTCGCCGTAGGTGACCGACAGCCATTCGGCGAACCCGACGGCGGCGTGCTTGGTCACCGAGTAGGGGGCGGAACCGATCTGAGTGAGCAGCCCGGCAGCAGAGGCGGTGCTGACGAAGTACCCCTCCCCGCGCTCGATCCAGCCGGGAACGAGGCGGCGGGCCGCCCGGATGTGCGCGCGGACGTTCACGTCGAGGGCGAGGTCCCACACGGCGTCGTCGGGTTCGAGTTGATCGCCTGCCGCGACACCCGCATTGGCGAAGTAGAGGTCGACGGGCCCGAAGGCCTGCGCCGCGGCGTCGATGACCGACGCGATCTGAGCGTCGTCGGACGCGTCGGCCTGCACTGCCAGCGCAGCGCCGGGATGCTCGGCGTCGATTCTCCGGACGATCGTTTCCAGCCCGCTGCCGTCGAGGTCGGTGACCACGACCTTGGCACCCTCGGCGGCGAGCCGCTCCGCGAGTGCACTGCCGATTCCACCTCCGCCACCGGTGACGACGGCGACCTTCTGCGCAACCTGCACGAGATTCCTCCCTCGAGGGGACACGGACGTGACCCCAGTCTTCCACAGAAATCACCTGAACCCGGTGTCGGATTCAGTTTTGTGGACCGAAGTGTCCCACACGCTCACGCCGCCGGCGAGAGCTCAGCTCCGCTCGGGGAACCTCAGTCCGTTCGCCCAGATCCGCGTCGTCGTGAACACCACGTCGTCGAAGTCGACAGGAGTGCCGTCGGTCCCGTTCACGCTGGCCACGAACACGTTGTACGCCAGCCGGCTGACCATCCCCGACAATGCCCGCGACGCCAGCATCGGGTCCAGTTCCCTGTCTGCGATACCCCGCGCCTGCAGCTCGGCGATCCCCCGCGCGTTGCGCGCGATGAACGCGTCGGCCCGCTGACGCCGCAGGTCCGCGAACGCCGGGTCGATGTGCGCCACCTGCTCGAGCAGCCCCATCAGCTTGGCGTTGCGCCGGTAGGCCTCCAGGTAGGCGCGGTTGCTCGCCTCCAGCACCGCGTAGGGGTCGTCGGTGTCCTGCACCCGCTTCATGCCCGGGTGCATCATGTCTTCCTGCGCCACCTCCAGCACGGCGGCGAAGACCTGCTCCTTGTTGTCGAAGTAGGTGTAGAACGACCCCGTCGAGCAGTTCGCTTCCTTCGTGATGTCGGTAAGCCTGGCGTCGAGGTACCCGGACCGCTCGAACACCGTCCGCGCAGCCGCCACCAGCGCCGCGCGCGTACGTGCACCGCGAGGGGTCGCCGGAGGCTCCCGCAGCAGATCGGTGGCCGCCATCGACGGGGCGGGCTGGTCGTCCCACTCTTCATGGACGGTGCGCGTGGTCATTTCCTACTTATACGCCAGCACCGCAGCCCCGCCCAACCCGGCGCTCAGGTGATGGTGATGCCGCCGTCCACCGCGATCGTCTGACCGGTGACGTACGCCGCGGCGTCCGACGCGAGCCAGACCACAGTCGCGGCCAGCTCCTCCGGGTCACCGAGGCGACCGAGAACCAGACGCGATTTCATCGATTCGAGGTACCCGTCCTGGTACTGGTCCGTCATCTCCGTCTCGAAGAATCCGGGAGCGATCGCATTCACGCGGATGCCCTTGCGGGCACCCCACTGCTGCGCCAGATCGCGGGTCAGACCGATGACCCCGGCCTTGCTCGCGGCATACGCGGCCTGCGGAAGCCCCGCGGTCGTGAGGCCCAGCACGCTCGCGATGTTCACGATCGCGCTGCCCGGCTTCATGACCCTGCCCGCCGCCTGCGCCGCCCAGTAGGAGCCGTTCAGGTTGATGTCGACGACCTGCCGGAACTGCTCCGGCGTCTCCCTCGTCGCGGGAACGGCAGTACCGACGCCCGCGTTGTTGACGAGAACGTCCACGCGGCCGAACTTCTCCATCGCCTCGTCGATCATGTTCTGCGCCTGCGCCGGGTCGACGATGTCCGTCGCGACGCACAACGCCTGACGTCCCGCGGCCCGAACCAGTTCCGCGGTCTTCTCCAGACGGTCGGTTCGGCGCGCAGCCAGCACCACGTCGGCGCCCGCCTCCGCCGCGGCCTGCGCGAACGCCACCCCGAGGCCCGACGACGCACCGGTCACGACGACCACCCGATCGGTCAAGCTGAACTTGTCGAGAACGGACATACGAAGCGACTCCTTTGTCGTCGGGCTGTCGGGGTGCGGACTCAGAGGCCGAGGTCGCGGCCGATCAGTTCCTTCATGATCTCGTTGGAACCGGCCCAGATCTTGGTGACACGGGCATCCATCCACGCACGCGCGGCACGGTATTCGGTCATGAACCCGTAGCCACCGTGCAGCTGCACGCAGTGGTCGAGGACCTCGTTCTGCACCTGAGCAGTCCACCACTTGGCCTTCGCGGCGTCCACTGCCGTCAGCTCGCCGTCGGCGTGTGCGGCAACGCAGTTGTCGACGTACGCCTGGGTGACCTCGACACGGGTGACGAGATCGGCGAGAAGGAACTTGTTCCACTGCAGCGACCCGATGGGCTGCCCGAATGCCTTGCGGTCCTTGGCGTACTGGATCGTCTCCTCGAGGATCGGCGCGGCGTGCGCGATGTTCGAGACGGCGGCGCCGACACGCTCCTGCGGCAGCATCTCCATCATGTGGATGAAACCGCGGTCGATCTCACCGATGATGTTCGTCGACGGCACACGCACGTTCTCGAAGAACAGTTCGGCGGTGTCGGACTCGTGCTGGCCGACCTTGTCGAGCTTGCGTCCGCGCTCGAAGCCCTCCATGCCCGTCTCGACGGCGAACAGCGTGATGCCCTTGGACTTCTTCTCGGGGCTGGTGCGCGCGGCGACGATCACCAGGTCGGCGTTGTAGCCGTTGGTGATGAACGTCTTGGAACCGTTGATGATCCAGTCGTCGCCGTCCTTGACCGCGGTCGTCTTGAGCGAGGCGAGGTCGGAACCGCCGGAAGGCTCGGTCATGCCGATCGCGGTGAGCAGTTCTCCGGTGCAGAACTTGGGCAGCCAGCGCTGCTTCTGCTCCTCGGTCGTGAGCTGCACGAGGTACGGCGCGACGACATCGGCGTGAATGCCGAAGCTCGACGACACTGCGGCGCTTGCGCGTGCGAGTTCCTCCCCGAGGACTGCGTTGAACCGGTAGTCGCCGGCCTCGCTTCCGCCGTACGCCTCCGGGACCTCGAGGCCGAGGAAGCCGTTGCGGCCCGCTTCGAGCCAGATCTCGCGGTCGATGAAGCGTTGCGCGATGAGCTTGTCTGCCACCGGCAGCAGGTTGCGGTTCACGAACTCCCGGACCGATTCGCGGAATGCCTCGTGATCGGGGCCGTACAGGGTGCGTCGCATGACCGCTCCTTCTGGATGTCGAGCTTTGACTGGTTCACGCTTCGAGCATGTAAGCGTCTGCTTATTTTCTAAGCGCTTGCTTATACTGATGGGGTGACGCGGTATTGTCAACAGCCGCGCAGCCGAGGATGGAGAAAGACATGAGCGAATCACCCAGCCAGGTGATCAGCCCGTCCAAGGCTGCCGCCCGCATCCGAGCTGCAGCCGTCGACGCGTTCGCTACCAGCGGATACGGAGGCACCACTACTCGCGAGATCGCCGCCCGCCTCGACATGAGCCCGGCCGCGATGTACCCGCACTACCGCTCCAAGGAAGAACTGCTCTTCGCGATCAGTTACGAAGGCCACACCGCCGCGCTCGACGTCGTCGTGAGTGCAGACCTCCCAGACGCGGCACCCTCGACGAGACTGCAGGCACTGATCGGCGCGTTCGCGAGCTGGCAGGCCACCCACCACGCACAGGCCCGCGTCGTGCAGTACGAACTCAACGCCCTCACGCCCGAGCACTACCGCGACGTGGTCAAACTGCGCCGCGACATCACCCACATCGTCCGCTCCGTCGTCGACGCCGGAGCGGCATCCGGCGAATTCACCGTCCCCGACGGCGAAGGCGTGACCCTCGCCCTCATGTCACTATGCGTCGACATCTGCCGCTGGTTTCCCGCAGGCGCCTACACCGAACCCGAGGCGGTCGCGGACCTCTACGCCGGCCTCGCCATGCGACTGGTCGGCGCAGCGTAGGTAGCGCATTTGGGTATTGCCGGGGTCCCCTGGCCGGGTTAAGATAGAACATACGTTCGATTCGGGGGATTCGACAGTCGTGGGGGGTCGGGGTGGATGCAGGGGCGGTAATCGCGTTTCTGGCCGAGGTGCCGAAACTCGATCGGGATATCGACGATGCGACGCGCATCGATGTACTTCGGGCATTGGAAGAAGTGAAGGCCGCCTGCGCCGGCGTGCAGGCCCGGGTGACCGCCGACCTCGACGCCTCCATCCGAGCCGAACGAGCGAACCGCAATGTGCCGCTGCCGCAGCGCGGGCGCGGAATCGCCAACCAGGTGGCGCTGGCACGCCGGGACTCACCATTTCGCGGTGGTCGCCACCTCGGCATGGCGATCGCTCTCGTCCACGAGATGCCCTGCACCTTGGCCCTGCTCGAGCGAGGGGTACTCAGCGAGTGGCGAGCAACGATCCTCGTCCGCGAAACGGCATGCCTGACTCGGGAAGATCGCACAGCGATCGACCACCTGCTGTGCGGCGACCCGGCAACGTTGGACGGGCTCGGCGACCAGGCGGTGTGCGCGAAAGTTCGCGCGGCCGCCGCGGAATTCGACGCCGAGGCCGTGGTGCGGCGGGCGCGCAAGGCCGTGTCGGATCGACGGGTCACCTCCCGTCCCGCCCCGGACACCATGGCCTACGTCAGCGCCCTGCTACCCGTCGCGGAAGGCGTGGCAGTGCACGCCACCCTCGCACGTGACGCCGATTCGATCCTCGCCGCGGGCGACGAACGCACGCGGTCGCAGATCATGGCCGACCTCCTCGTGTCCAGAGTCACCGGCACACACCACACGGCGACGACACCGCCGATCACCGTGAACCTGGTGATCTCCGACCGCGCCCTCCTCGACAACGGATCCGAACCCGCCCACGTGCAGGGATACGGGCCTGTGCCCGCCGAACTGGCGGGGCACTGGATTTCCGAGGCAGTCCAGGCCGCGATCGATCCAGACACCGGGGATGCGACGCGGGTGAACCTGCGCCGTCTGTACGCCAACCCGCAGTCGGGAGCGCTGACCGCGACCGAGTCCCAGGCCCGCTGCTTCCCCGCCGGGTTGGCGAGGCTCATCGATCTACGCGATCGAACCTGCCGGACACCCTGGTGCGATGCCCCGATCAGGCACCACGACCACATCCGACCCCGCGAAAGCGAGGGCCCGACGACCGCGCACAACGGCGCCGGTCTGTGCGCAGCCTGCAACTACGCCAAACAAGGCGCAGGATGGAAAGCCACCCCTCATCAGGTGCCCGGAGGACTGCACCACATCGAGGTCTACACCCCCACCGGACACCGGTACCGGTCGACAGCACCACCACTACCGAAACCATTGCCATTCCACGAGCTTCAGACCGACTCACCCGTCGAACGCATCCTCATCGAATTCCTCAACGCAGCCTGAACATTGCAGCGCTGCGCACTAGACCGAGTGACACACCCGTGCGGTAGCATTTCCGCACGCGGCCGAGGGGGTCCTGTCGAGCACTGGGGGGATGGGAATGAGCAAAACACTGCGTCTAGAAGATGACGCCATTGAGAAGTGTGTCGGCGTGTGCAACACGATGCTGGAGCAGGTGAGAGATGCGATAAAGGAAGCGGACAGCCTTCGCATGGTCACCGGGTTCGGCGGATTCACCTCTGCGCAAGAGCTGCAGAATGGCTATCAATCGAAGTTCACAGGCGACGCTGGGTCGGTGCACCAGCGGCTTAGTCAATTTCGTGACGCAATCATTCTGATGCGCGACACATTCGCGGCCGGCGGTCAAGCCTTCGGGGACGCCGACAGCGCAATCCGAGAAGCCCTCGGTGCCATACAGGAGGACACACCAGCATGAGGCAGCCTCTTTTGTGGATCGGCATTGCATCGACCGCCATAGCTCTGGTTGGGTGCACGGCGTCCGCGACGACAGAAACAGATCCCCACACGTCATCCACCCGAATTCCACGCCACGTCGACCAATCGACTCGCCCTCAGGTTGCCTTCGATCCGTGCCTCGACATTCCCGACGAAGCCCTGTTGGAGGCAGGGTACGACGCAAGCAGTGAAAAGAACGCCGACTTCCCTGCGGGGAGCTATACCTTCCTAGGCTGTTCGTACGATTCCGTCGACGGCCTTTTCGGGATGAATGCGTTGTCAGGGAATATCAGCTGGGCTGAAGAGCAAGAAAAATCCAAGGACCATGCCACACCGATCGAGATTAACGGCCCTTCGCGGTTCCGCGTGAAAGTGCGTCCGCTGTGAGATGTGTTCATGCCGCACTGTGGGCGACACTGGTGAGCAGAATACGGGCCCGGTAGTTCTTCGCGTTCCTGAATCCGCGACCGATGCGTTTGATGTTCTTGATTCCCGTGTTCGCGGCCTCGGTCTTCGCGTTCGTGACACCGGTGACGATCAGGACTTCGATCGCCGGCCACCACTGGCATATCGTGGCCCAGAGGCGGTCGGTTTCGGGCATGTCCGCGACCTGAACGTAGTGGCCGAGCCGCATCTTCTCCTGGTGGGCGTCGGTCAGCGACGAGCAGGCCAGCAGGCGCCTGAGTTGTTCTTTGATGCCCCAGGCGGCGGCGAGTTCCTCGGTCGGATCATCGCTGGTGAACGTGGCCCGCAGACGCGCCCAGCCGCGAGGCGAAAGGGTGTCCGCACCGCGTAACAGGAGCCGTCGGTTCGCCCACGACGGATCGACCAACCTGCCTCTCCTGTTCTTCTGTTGTCGCGAAAGACGTTGCCGCACAGTAGTTACCATGTCGTTTGCCAGTTTCACGAGGTGGAACGCATCGACACTGATGGCGGCGTGCGGCAGGTTGGCGGCGATCGCTTTCGCGAATGCCGCGGAGGGATCGATCGCGACCACCTCGATCCGGTCGCGCCAGGCCTGAGGTCGCGCAGCGAGCCACGCACCGACACCCTTGTTGTCGCGGCCGTCGACCACGCCGAGTACCCGGCCGGTGTCGAGATCGACGACCGTGGACATCCAGGGCTCGTAGCGCCGCCACTTGCCCGTGGGTAACCGGAAGTAGCGCACCCGCCGGAAGCGGTGCTCATCGATCCCGACCCTGCGCACCACGAGGGTGTCCACATCGTCGATCAACGCCGCAGCAGCGGTGAGCGTTGCCTGGACCAGCCACCATGACACCGAGAACGAGGCCGCGACCTCGCTGGCGGCACGTCCGGCCCCGGTCACCGCGGTGACCAGGGCCTCCCTCAGCCGCATCGTCGAGCGCGCGTACGGCGGCACCTGCTCGGTCGATTCGGAGAACGTCCGCTTCGGGCACGTCGCGGTGACGCAGAACCACCGTCGCTTGCGCCAGATCACCGTCACCTCGCCCGCCACCGGAATGTCGCGAACCCGCTGCGACCTCGACGAATGCACCTTGCTCCCCGCTGCTCCGCAGGCTGGACAGAAAGGCCTACCACTGACTTCGATGTCCACCCAGCGGCCGATGGTCGGTTCCTCACCGACCGCGATCACCCGGTATCCGGACAGGTTGAACAAGGCACTCGCGGCATCACGCCGCGAGCCGATAGGCTCAGCCATGGCTCGTGGGTCCTCATCTGCGATTGTGTCTCGACAACACGAATCACAGCAGACCCACGGGCCTTCAACGTCTTACGACACCAACCAAGATTCACGCGCTACCGCGAAGAGCCAGATTAACGGTCGTCGAGCGCTTCTGAAGTTCAATCCTGAAGTCAGAAATTCGTGCGATCTCAGCATGGAAACTTCATACGGCATGTTCGGATTAACGCGAAGCATCTTCCCCGACCACGCTGGGCCCGCTCCCGAATCCGAATGGTGCGCAGGCTTCGAGGACACCGCCCGGATCTTCGAACGCTACATTCCGAAGGAGGGCTAAGCCGTGCCGCCCAATGATGTTGTGTCCACGATCCTCGACTCGATAAGTCCGAATGGAGCAGGCGAGCAACGCCGCACGGGCTTACAGAACTCGGCGGAAAAGCTAACCGCAGGATCAGGAACAGACGAACCGTACATCCGCACCATGGAGAGCTTCCACGGTATGGATCACGAAGAAATGTACGCAAAGGCGCAGACCATGGTTCCCGACGCCATCGGTCAACTCGCCCAGGCCTGTCACAGCATCTCGAATGCGCTCCCTTTGGCGTTCGGGTTCGCAATCCTCCGAAATACGATCTCCGAACGTTGGGAGGGTGCGGCGGCGGATGCCGCGGCGCAAGCTACCGAGAAACTCGCTGCAACCAGCGGCCAGCTGACATCGAGCATCGCGGCAATTGCCGTCAAGCTCGACATCCTGAGCAGTGCGGCTGCGGATGTGAAAGCCTCTGTGCCTCAGCCGGCCAGCACCGAAGGTGTCCTGTCTCAACTCCCGCTGAGCCCGCTTGCGGCCGAAAGGTCCGAGACTGAGAGGGAAGCCGCACGTCTCGAGGCGGTTCGGAGGTTGGAGGCGATCTACGTGCCGAACTACCGGGACGTCGGCACGAATGTCCCGCAGTTGCCGGAGCCCTACACCCCATCTGGCGACGGCGGCCCCGGCGGCGTGCCGAGTACGTACGGATCGGTTACACAGGGTTCAAATCCGTGGAACGCATCCGACAGCAGGACCTCCGACAGCAGCACCTCCTCCGTGTCGGGGAACGGCGATGCGTCTGTGAATGGTGAGACCCCTGGGGACGGGGAGTCTACTGGGGATGATGCGGCGACGACGTCTGCAGCGAATGCCGAGGCCGCTGCCAATCAGGGCGCCGGTGCCGGTGCCGGATCCGGTTCGGCCGCACAGACTGCGGCTGCGAATGCGCAGAACACGGCCGGTGCAGGTTCGCAGTCGGGCAACGGCGCGGGCGGAACGGGTTATGGCGGAATCGCCGGTGGTTCGGGCGTCGGGGGTTCGGGCGTCGGGGGTTCGGGCGTCGGGGGTTCGGGCGTCGGGGGTTCGGCATCGAGCACGCGCCGGAAGAACGACAAACGCGACTCCGAGTCCAACTCGGGCGGTGTGGTTCCGGGTGGCCGGATCCCGTCGGGTGGTGCCGCAGCGGGTGCCGGGGCGGCGGCCGCTGCCGCAGCGGCGACGCCGGTGAAGCCGAGCATGAGTCGCCCCGGGATGGGTATGGCGCCCGGCATGATGGGTGCGCCCGGCCGGGCAGGCGGAAACAGCGAGGGCGACACGGAGCATCAGACGCCGAGCTACCTCATCACCGTCGACAACGGCAACGACCTGATCGGTAAACTCGACCCCGTCGCACCGCCGGTGATCGGCGCATGAACTGGCGGCTGACGTCAGCCCAATTCATGTGTCTTTGGGAGGCAACCGATCTCGACCGCATGCCGTACCCGCTGAAGTACCGGTCCGCCGCGGCAACGGAAGACCAGTACGCGATCCAGCAACGCGACCTCCAGCAGTGGCGGTCCGCGCTCGACGAACCGAAGCTGGTCGCGGCGATCCAGGCGCTGCGGAACCCGCACGTGTCCGTCACGGTGCTTGCCCCCTCCCCCGAACTCGACTCCGGGATTCGGCGGAGGGGAAGCATCCGTGGCCGGGTCGCCGTCGTCGCCGAACAGCTCCGCGGCGAACCGGGACGCGGCGACATCCGGATCGACGCGGGCGCCGAGAGCGTCGACGAGTTCACTGCCCGACTCCTCGACGACCTGCCCGACTGCGCTCCCGGACGAACCCCGTCACTGACCGCGCACCCCGACGACATCCAGAGCCGAAGCGCGACGACGTCCGTCCTGCAGAACGCCCGGCCCACCGACGGCACCCTGCTGCGACGGATCGTCGGCCGACCACGGACCGGGATCGGTTACATCTGCATCCGTGGTGCGCGCAGCGGACTCGACGAGCCCGTTCTGGGCGAACTGACCTGGATCGACGTGGAAGAGGACGGCCGGTACCTCTATCACCAGGACGATCGTGTTCACCTGCGGTCGGCGACGGTCCGGGTGGTTCGCGACGAGTTGTCGAAACGCGTGGCTGCGGCGCTTGCCAACCCTTCGCCGACCCGCGGCTGAGCGTTACCCTTGTCCCATGACCGATCGGGACAGGGACGGCTCGGGGAAGCCGCTCAACGCACGCCCCCGCGACGAACTCGGCCGGCCCCTGCCTCACGACGCCGAGGGTGTGCCGCGCGTCCCCGACGACCTGCGGTTACCGCCCGACGAGGCGATCACCGAGGCTCAGCGGCTACTCGACCACGGCATGCCGTTCCACGCCCACGAAATCCTCGAGGGCACGTGGAAGATCGCGCCCGAGGACGAGCGGGAACTGTGGCAGGGCCTCGCGCAGCTCGCGGTGGGTCTCACCCACCTGATGCGGGGCAACAAGACCGGCGCGCGGTCGCTGCTGCGCCAGGGCCACGACCGGATCCGGCATTACGAGGTGGAGGCGCCACACGGCCTCGACATCGCCGGCCTCCTGACGTGGTCGGACCACCTCACGGACGAGATCGATCGCGTCGACCCGTTGCCGGCGACGCCCGTACCCCGATTGAGAATCCCCTGATGACTCTGCTCCCCATGTTCCCGCTGGGCTCGACGATGCTGCCCGGTCAGCAGCTCCCCCTCCACGTCTTCGAACCCCGCTATCAGGAACTGGTCCGCGACTGCCTGGACGCACCAGACGGTCCGCGATTCGGGGTCGTGCTCATTGCTCGCGGCAACGAGGTGGGCGGCGGCGACGTGCGCCACGATGTGGGCACGATCGCGCGGATCGAATCCCACGCGTCGATCGGCGACGGCCGGTACGAGTTGTTCTGCCGCACCGAGGAACGTATCAAGGTGTCGAAGTGGTTGCCGGACAACCCGTATCCGATCGCCGAGGTGGATGTGTGGCCGGACGAGAACACCGGCACCCAGACGGCGGATTACGAATTCCCGTCGCTGATCGAGCGACTCGAATTCCTGTACGGCCTCCTCCGACGTCTCGCGACGGAGACCGGGAACGTCCCGCCCGACGTTCCGGTCATCGGCGGGTTCCGCGGGTCGCTCGGCACGCGGCTGTACGAGATCGCCACCTACATTCCGATGGGCGACGCCGACCGCCTGCAGATCCTCGCTGCGGCCGGCGCGGACGAGCGCCTGCGGGAGGTTTCCGAGGCGATCGAGAACGCCATCGAAATGGTCCAGTTCCGGCTGATGTGACCTAGCCCTCCCCGGGGTTGGTCAAGAGCACTCCGGGAAGGGTGTAGTGTTGTCAATGCAACGCGGGGTGGAGCAGCTCGGTAGCTCGCTGGGCTCATAACCCAGAGGTCGCAGGTTCAAATCCTGTCCCCGCTACCAAGTGGAAACGGCTCCGGAGATTCACTTCTCCGGGGCCGTTTTCGTTGTCCTCACATCCTCCAGGACTAGAACGTATTCTCGTACGTGAGGCCTCAGGAGGGACCGTGCACCTCGCCGACGTCGATCTCTACAACCCGGACACCTTCGTGCAGGGCGTGCCCCACGAGATGTTCGCCACGTTGCGGCGCGAGGCTCCCGTCTACCGGCACCTCGACGAGCGCGGCGCCCCCTTCTGGTGCGTCACCCGGCATGCGGACATCGTGACGGTGAACCGGGACGCCGAGACGTATTCGTCGTGGCGGGGCGCCACCTATATCGACGACCTGGCCCCCGACGACCTGGCGGGCCAGCAGCTGATGATGCTGAACATGGACCCACCGGACCACACGGCGCTGCGGAAGGTCGTCAGCAAGGGCTTCACGCCCCGCCGCATCGGCCAGCTGCACGACATTCTCGCGCAGCGCGCCACGAGCATCGTCGACGCGGTGATCGAGCGCGGCGAGTGCGATTTCGTCGTCGACGTCGCGTCCGAGCTGCCGCTGCAGGCGATCGCCGATTTCCTCGGCGTGCCCCAGGAGGACCGCAAGCTGATCTTCGACTTGACGAATCAAATGATCGGCTCGTCCGATCCCGAATTCCACCTCGAGGAAGGTCAGGAACGCGCGGCGGCCGGACAAATGTTCGCCTACAGCCTGGAGATGTTCGAGGAGCGCAAGCGGCACCCGCGCGACGACATCGCGACCGCTCTCATCCAGGCCGACGTCCACGGCGAGAAGCTCGGCGAACTCGATTTCAACATGTTCTTCATGCTGCTCGCGGTCGCCGGCAACGAGACCACCCGCAACGCCATCTCGCACACCCAGCTCGCGCTGATGGATCATCCCGCGGAGCGCCGGAAGGTGCTCGAGGATCCGTCGAAGCTCGACGCCCTGATCGAGGAGGGGTTGCGGTGGGCCACCCCGGTGATGCAATTCCGCCGGACCGCGACCAGGGACACGGTGCTGCACGACGTCGGGATCTCCGAGGGCGACCGCGTGGTCATCTGGCACATGTCGGGGAACCGTGACGAGGCGGTGTTCGACGATCCGTACACGTTCGACATCGACCGCCCCACCGGCCACTACTCGCAGCACATCGCGTTCGGCGGCGGCGGTCACCATTTCTGTCTCGGCGCCAACCTCGCTCGCGCCGAGATGAAGGTGATGCTGAGTGAGATTCTGCGTCGGATGCCCGACATGGAGCAGACGGCACCTGCCCAGCGGCTGCGCTCCAACTTCATCAACGGGCTGAAGCATCTGCCGGTGACGTTCACGCCGTCGTCCCTCTGAGCATCGAGCGGAGCGCTGTCTTTTCTGACAGCCTGGTCGGGTGAGCAACGTCGACGCAGTGGTCATCGGATCCGGTCCCAACGGGCTCGTCGCGGCCGCGACACTCGCCGATGCGGGCTGGGACGTCGCGGTCGTGGAGGCGCAGCCGACACCCGGCGGCGCGGTGAGGTCGGCCGAACTCGTCCCCGGCTTCACGTCGGACCTGTTCAGCGCGTTCTATCCCCTGTCGACCGTGTCCCCCGCGCTGCGCGGGCTGAACCTCGAGTCGCACGGGTTGCGGTGGAGTCACGCGCCCCGCGCGGTCGGGCACGCCCGCTCCGCTGCAGACGAGGACGCGCCGGTGATTCATCCCGACCCGGCCGACACGGCCGCCGACCTCGAACGCAGGCAACCCGGCGACGGCGTCGCGTGGACGGCGCTGGTCGAGCAGTGGCACCACATCAAGGAACCGCTGCTGAACATCCTGTTCAGCCCGTTCCCTCCTGTGCGGGGCCCGAGCGCCCTGCTGCGCCGGCTGGGCACCGCCGAGTCGCTGAGGGTGGCCCGATTCCTCCTCCTTCCTGCACGGCGGATGGCGCACGAACTGTTCCGGGGCGAGGCGGCACGACTGCTGTTGCTGGGCAACGCGATGCACGCCGACACCCCTCCGGACGCACCGGGCAGCGGCGTCATGGGGTACATCCTGACGATGCTCGCCCAGGACGGCGGGTACCCCGTCCCGGTGGGCGGCGCGGGCGAGTTGTCGGCCGCGATGGTACGCCGGGCCGAGCACGCGGGCGCGCATTTCCATTACGGCGACGCGGTGACGGGGATCGACGTTCGGTCCGGTCGCGCCGTCGGCGTGCGGACGGCGTCGGGTGCCCGCTACACGGCACGCCGGGGGGTGATCGCCGACGTCTCGGCGCCCGCGCTGTACGGTTCGCTGCTGCCGGACCATGCCGTCCCCGCCCGGGTGCGTGCCGATCTCGAGCATTTCGAATGGGACACGCCGGTGCTGAAGGTCAATTACGCCTTGTCGCAGAAGATTCCGTGGCGTTCGCCCAGCCTGAGCGGTGCGGGGACCGTCCACCTCGGTGCCGACGACAACGGCCTCGTCCGGTGGATGGCCGACCTGACCACCGGCACCGTCCCGGCCCGCCCGTTCCTGCTGTTCGGGCAGATGACGACCGCCGATCCCAGCAGGTCACCGGAGGGCACCGAAAGCGCCTGGGCGTACACGCATCTACCGCGCGACATCATCGACAACGCGTCTGCCGACCTGCTGGCCGCGCGGGTCGACGACGTCCTCGAGGCACACGCACCGGGTTTCGCGGATCGGGTCGTCGGGCGCGTCGTCCAGCGCCCGTCGGATCTCGAGGCGGCCGACGCGAATCTCGTGGGCGGCGCCGTCAACGGAGGGACGGCGCAACTCCATCAGCAATTGGTCTTCCGGCCCGGGCCGGGCATCTCCCGCTCGGAAACCCCGGTTCAGCGCCTGTACCTGGGAAGCGCGTCGGCGCACCCGGGCGGCGGTGTGCACGGGGTGTCGGGCCTGAACGCCGCCCGCGCCGCGCTCGGCGAGGACGGACCGCGTGGATGGCTGCGGCGACGCACCTCCCGCGCCGTGATCGACCTGTTGTCGAAGGGACCGATCCCCTAATTTTCCGCTTGTCGGGGTACCTCACCGTGCAATGATCTGAGTCGTCGAATTCGGACCACGAAGGGGCATCATGCAGCATCGAGAATCGTCCTTCGCCGGCGTCGGCGGAATTCCCATCGTCTACGACGTGTGGCTTCCCGAGCGGCGCCCGCGCGGCGTGCTGGTGCTGTGCCACGGCTTCGGCGAGCACGCCCGGCGCTACGACCACGTGATCGAGCGGCTCGGCGAACTCGACCTGGCGATTTACGCGCCCGACCACCGCGGACACGGGCGGTCGGGCGGCAAACGGGTCCATCTGAAGGACTGGCGCGAATTCACCGACGACCTGCACCAGCTGTTCGGCATCGCGTCGACGGACTGGCCGGGCACCGACCGGTTCCTCCTCGGGCACAGCATGGGCGGTTCCATCGCACTGACGTATGCTCTCGACCACCAGCAGGACCTGAAGGCACTCATGCTGTCCGGACCCGCGGTCGACGTGACGAGCGGGACACCGCGCGTGGTGGTCGAGATCGGCAAGCTGGTGGGCCGCTTCCTCCCCGGCGTGCCCGTCGAGTCACTCGACGCGAAGCTGGTGTCCCGCGATCCGGCGGTCGTGGCGGCTTACGAGGAGGATCCCCTCGTCCACCACGGGAAGGTGCCTGCGGGGATTGCGCGCGGAATGATTCTCGCTGCCGAGCATTTGCCGGAGCGTCTGCCGTCGTTGAAGGTTCCCCTGCTGCTGCAGCACGGGCGGGACGACGGGCTCGCGAGCGTGCACGGCACGGAACTCATCGCGGAGTACGTCGGTTCGGAGGATCTCACGGTGGAGATCTACGAAAACCTGTTCCACGAGGTGTTCAACGAACCGGAGAACGAGGAGGTGCTCGACGATCTCGTCGAGTGGTTGCGGCCGCGCGTTCAGGCCTGACTCCGCCGGGGGTTCTGCACCCCCGGGCGAGGGATGCCAGGATGGGCGGATGAAACGTCACGTCACCGCCACTCTCGACATCGAGGTCACCGACCCCACCAGTCTCGAATTCAAGATCGCGGTGGCCCGGACCCCCGGTTCGGAGCTGTCGGAGTCGCTGACGTTCACCCTCGACGGTAGCCCTGTCGAGGCACGAGAGATGGTGGCGGAGCACGGTACTCGCGTCCACCTGCTGGACAGCCCACGCGGCGCGCTGCACGTCGAGTACTCGGCTTCGGTTACGGGCAAGGCCGATTCGCCTCCCGTCACCGATTACGACCTGTCGAAGTATCTGCGCCCGAGTCGATATGCCGAGGCGGACAAGTTCTTCGGTTTCACCGGCGGGGAGTTCAACCTGTCGAAGCCGCACCCGGAACTGCTGCAGGACATCACCACGTGGGTGGGGTCACGGCTGCTGTACCAGGCGGGGTCGAGCAGATCCACCGACAGCGCCGTCGACACGATGCTGTCCGGGGCCGGGGTGTGCCGTGACTTCGCCCACCTCACGGTGGCGCTCTTGCGGGCCGTCACCATCCCGGCACGGCTGGCGGCGGTGTATGCGCCGGGGTGCAATCCGATGGACTTCCACGCCGTCGTCGAGGCGTTCGTCGATTCCGAGTGGCGGGTGGTCGACGCCACCCGGCTGGCCCCGCGTTCGGCACTGCTGCGGATCGCGACGGGGCGCGACGCCGCGGACACCGCGTTCCTGGACAATCACGGCGGGGCGATCACGCTCGAGAACACGGTGGTGACCGCCGTCGTCGACGGCGAGTTCCCGTCCGACGACTATGCGACACCCACCTCGTTGACGTGACGAATCAGGTTGCTTCCGAAAGTCTTTCGGTGAGTACGCCCAGCTGAATCTTCTTGGCGTCGGCGTGTACCTCGCGGCCGGCGTCGGTGACGTCGACGAAGACGCCGCGCCGGTCCGCCTCGCACAGCGCTCTGGCGACCAGGCCCGCCTTCTCCAGCCGGGCCACGCTCCGGGACAGCGCACTGGGGCTGAGGTACATCTCGGCCGCCAGGTCCTGCATCCGTGGCCGGTCGCAGGTGGTGTCCATCAGTCGGTCGAGTGTCTCGAAATCGCTCATGCTCAGGCCGTGCGCGTGTTGCATCTCACGATCCAACTCGCAGGCGATCGAGTTGTATCGGCTCGCGAGCAGCCGCCACGTGCCGCGCAGGTCCGCTTCTGAGCTCATGATCCGCACCCTAGCGCGCGCACGAAAAACGTGCAAGCGAATTAAATGCAAACGAAATTAGTGCTTGCGCATTGATTGCACGTGCATCTACATTCTCCCTGTGACTATCAGCGATGCCACCCCGGACCTCGCCATCTCGTCGGGCGCCACCACCGCCCCGTCGACCGACCAGGCCTGGACTCCCCGCCTCTGGGGCGTCCTGGCCGTGCTGTGCCTCGTGATGTTCCTCGACGGTCTCGACGTCTCGATGGTGGGTGTTGCATTGCCCTCCATCGGAACCGAACTCGGGCTGTCGACCACCTCGCTGCAATGGATCATCAACGGATACGTCCTCGGATTCGGTGGTCTGCTGCTGCTGGGCGGACGCACCGCCGATCTCCTCGGACGCCGCCGCGTCTTCCTGATCGCGCTGACCGTGTTCGCGATCGCGTCCCTGGTCGGCGGACTCGTCGACAACGGCACGCTGCTCATCGCGAGCCGCTTCGTGAAGGGACTCGCCGCCGCGTTCACCGCGCCGACCGCGATGTCGATCCTCACCACCACGTTCAAGGAGGGGCCCGCCCGCAACCGGGCGCTGTCGATCTTCTCCGTCTTCGGAGCCAGCGGCTATTCGTCCGGACTGATCCTGGGCGGGCTGCTGACCAGCGCCGGGTGGCGTTGGACGTTCCTGATGCCGGTGCCGTTCGCGGTGCTCGCCCTGGTCGCAGGCGCCGCCCTGATCCCCCGCGACCGTGCCGCCGACACAGGCGGACACGACATCGTCGGAGCCGCCACGCTGGTGTCGGGCATGCTGCTCGCGGTCTACACCGTCGTGTCGGCGCCGGCCCGCGGCTGGGCCGATCCGCTCACGCTGGGCTCGTTCGCACTGGCCACCGCCCTGTTGGCGTCGTTCTTCGTCGTGGAAAACCGGGTCGCGCACCCGCTCGTGCGGCTGAGCATTCTGCGGGTCGGTTCGATCGTGCGGGCGAACCTCAGCATCGTCGCGCTGTTCGGCTCCTACCTGAGCTTCCAGTTCATGATGACGATCTTCCTGCAGTCGGTGCTCGGCTGGTCGCCGCTGGAGATGGCGCTGGGGCTTCTCCCCGCGGGCATCATCGTGGCCTTCGGATCGCCGTTCGTGGGCCGTCTGATCGACGCGTTCGGCACTGCCCGCATGATCATCGCGGCACTCACGTCGCTGAGTCTCGGCTACCTGTGGTTCCTCTTCGCCGGGAGCGATCAGCCGAACTACACGATCGCGATCCTGCCGAGCGTGGTGCTGCTGGGCGTCGGTTTCGCGCTGGGCTTCACATCGATCATGGCCCAGGCCACGTCGGGTGTCGACGACTCCGAGCAGGGGCTCGCGTCGGGGCTCGTGCAGACGTCCGCACAGGTCGGTGCCGCGCTCGTGCTGGCGCTGACCACCGCGCTCGTCACCGCAGGCTCACACACCGCCACCGGCATCAGCGACGCCGGATTCCACCAGTTCCACTCCGGCCTCGTGCTCGTCACGGGAGTCGCTCTGCTGGGACTGCTGATCACGGTGTCACCGCTGCTGCGCAGGGTGCTCAACCCCGCATAGTCCGCGGACGGCGGAACGGGTGGGCACAGGCCCACCCGTTCTGCCGTTCAGGCCGAGTGCCGCTTCGGCTCCGTGAGTGCGCGGGACGCGAAGTCGACAGTGAGCCCGATGATCGTGCGGCTTTCCCGCAGCACCTTGCCGATCACCGGGAACGCGTGGATCTGTCCACTCCAGATGTGGGTCTCGATCTGCCGTCCCTCTCGATCGAACCGGTCGGTGATGATCTCGACGTCGGGCCGCATGATCTCGTACTCGGCGGCGGTGAGGAAGACCGGCGGGAACAGTGCGGGATCCGCGTTCACGGGCGACTGGGCGCCGGGAATCTGGTCGGGCCCGGCCAGCCAGCGGTCCTTCAGCTTCGCCACCTGCGACATCGGCAGGTACGCGTCGCGCTTCATGAAATCGGGGTCGTGATCCTCGAGGTCGAGGTTGAGCAGCGGGGAGTATCCGATGACGGCCGCCGGCCGGGTGATGCCCCGCAGCGCGGCGACTTCGGCGACCTTCATCGCGAGGTACCCGCCCGCCGAATCCCCCGCGACGATCACCCTGCTGGGGTCGTCGCAGACCTTCAGCACCTCGGTGTATGCGGTCATGGCGTCCACCAGCGACGCCCCGATCGCCCCATTGGGGAGCTGCCGGTACTCGACCGAGACGACGGGCGCACCCGACCGCGCGGCGAGCAGTCCGCACAGCGCCCGGTGGGTGGCGAGCCCGCAGAACACGAATCCGCCGCCGTGGAAGTAGAGGATGGTGGCGCCGTCCATCGAGGTGACGGTGGGCCGCGGGTGGGTGATCTTCTCGCACGGCACCCCGCCGAGCGAGATCGCCTCGATGTCGAGTCCCTTCGGCTTGGGTAGCCGGTCGATCAACTCGTCGAGAGCCGCGAGTAGTTCGATGCCGCGGTCCGTCGTCGGCCACATCGTGAACAGCGGTTTGACGAAAGCCCTGGCGAACCAGAACGTCATGCGCGCCCGCCCACTGACATCCCAGTGCCACACGATCGATCCACGCGTTCGCATACTGCCCTCCGTTGTCGGACGCGTCCAGCTAACTGAACAGACCTCACGCCACGGTAAGTCGAAGCCGCCCGTCACCGAGCGACTTCGACTGAATTGCCGTCCGATTACCGGAAGTTCACCGGCCGAGCCGCTGCTCCAGTCGAGCGATGATCTCCGACGCCACCTGCGTCGGCGATCCGCCCACGTCCACCACGATGGCGTCCTCGTCGGGTTCGATCGGCTCGAGCGTCGAGATCTGCGTGTCCAGCAACGACGGGGGCATGAAGTGGTCCAGCCGGGCGGTCAGCCGTTCGCCGATCTGCGCCCGCGACCCGGCGAGATGCACGAACACGACGTTGTCGCCGCGCAGCACGTCGCGGTAGCTGCGCTTGAGCGCCGAGCAGGTGATGACCCCGGGAAGACCGTTGTCGGTGTGGTCCCGGATCCACCCGGCGACGAGATCGAGCCACGGCCAGCGGTCCTCGTCGGTCAGCGGTTGCCCCGACGCCATCTTCGCAACATTCGCCGGTGGATGCAGCGCGTCGCCCTCCTGCAGGTCCCAGCCCATCGCGCCGGCGATGATTCCCGCGACCGTCGACTTCCCGGAGCCGGACACGCCCATCAGCACCAGGACGGGATCCGCGGTCTGCGGCGTGCGTCCTACCGGTTCGCGCGTACTCACGTGCATCTCACCAACCTCACTCGACATTCTCGACCCCCTTTAGATGAACACGCTCAGCGCGAGGACACCGGCCAGACCGGTGACGGAGATGATGCACTCCATCACCGTCCACGTCTTCAGGTTCTGCACCACCGTGACCCCGAGGTATTCCTTCACGAGCCAGAATCCCGCGTCGTTGACGTGCGACAGGAACAGCGAGCCGGAGCCGATCGCGAGCACCATCAGCGAGACGTGCGTGGACGTCAGCTCGGCGGCGACGGGCGCAAGGATGCCGGACGCGGTGACGGTCGCGACAGTGGCCGATCCGGTGGCGACACGGATCAGCACGGCCACGAGCCAGGCGAGGAACAGGACGGGAAGTGCGCTGCCCTTGATCGCTTCGGCGATCACGTCGGCGATGCCGGTGTCGATCAGGACCTGCTTGAATCCGCCGCCCGCGCCGACGATGAGGAGGATTCCGGCGATCGGGGGCAGCGAACTCTCCAGCGACGCCGCGATGGCGTTGCGGTCCATGCCGCCGCCCCGGCCGAGGAGCAGCATTCCGGCGAGCACCGCGAGTCCGAGGGCCACGACCGGCGTTCCGAGGAAGTCGAGCAGCGCCTTCGCGGGCGACTCCGAGCCGGCGGCGACGACGTCCGCAACAGCCTTGCCCAGCATCAGGACGACCGGGAGCAGGATGGCGGACAGGGTGGCCGCGAAGCTGGGGCGGCGACGCTCCGCGGCGGCTTCGGCGCCCTCCCGGTCTTCGACGGTGACGTAGAGCTCGGGGACGGGCACGTCCACCCAGCGGGCGGCCAGCTTGCTGAACAGCGGTCCGGCGACGATGACGGTGGGGATCGCGACGACGACGCCGAGCGCGAGGGTGAGTCCGAGGTTCGCGTCGAGCGCCGCCACCGCGACCAGCGGCCCGGGGTGGGGCGGGACGAGACCGTGCATCGCCGACAGTCCTGCCAGGGTGGGAATCGCGATGCGCATCAGCGACAGTCCCGAACGGCGCGCGACGAGAATGATGACCGGCATCAGCAGCACGAGGCCGATCTCGAAGAACATCGGCAGGCCGATCACCGCGCCGACCAGTGCCATCATCCACGGCAGCGTCCGCGGTCCGGCGCGCCCGACGAGCGTGTCGACGACACGGTCGGCGCCACCCGAATCGGCGAGCAGCTTGCCGAACATGGCACCGAAGCCGATCAGGATTCCGACGCTGCCCATCGTGGCGCCGAAGCCCTCGACGAACGATTTCACCGAGTCCGTGGCGCCGAGACCTGCGCCGATGCCGACGCCGACGGCGCCGATCGACAGTGCGAGGAACGGGTGGAGTTTGAGCCAGGTGATCAGCGCGATGATGGCGGCGACGCCGACGACGGCGGCCGTGATCAGCTGCGCGTCGGTGCCGGCGCTGTCGGCCGCTGCGAGTAGTGACGCGGTACTCATTCTGTTGCTCCAGGGAGATCGGTGTTGGCATGGCCGTTGTTCGTGACTCAGGTCACTGTGCCTCATAAACCATACGATTTCAAGCCCATGGATAATTAAGTACTACTTAGAGCGTGAAGGGTGCGCCAACGTGTGTTCAGTGGGGGAAACCGTGGGACCATCGGCGGATGACCAACGCAGAGGGCGCCGAGTACCGGCAATTGCACGAAACGGTGCTCGATCGACTCGGCGGCGACATCGTGGCCGGAGCCCTGGCACCCGGCACCCGCATTTCCGCCGACGACGTGGTCACCCAGTACTCCGTCTCCCGCACCGTCGTCCGCGAGGTGGTCCGGGTTCTCGAATCCCTCGGACTTCTGGCGGTCCGCCGTCGCGTCGGGATCACCGTGCTGGGCGAGGAGCACTGGAATTCACTGGACCCGAGCGTGATTCGCTGGAAACTCGCCGGACCGCAGCGGTTCGACCAGCTGTCGAGCCTGAGCGAATTGCGGTCGGGCATCGAACCGCTCGCCGCGCGTCTCGCGGCGACCCGGGCGACGCCGGAGCAGTGCGGGGCGCTGACGGCGGCCGTCATCGGAATGTCGGCGACGTCCCGCGCGGCGGACACGGACGCGTACCTGGCCCACGATTCCGACTTTCACCGCACACTGCTGACCGCGTCGGGCAATCCCCTGCTGCGTGCGATGTCGCAGATCGTCGTGGAGGTGCTCGAGGGCCGCACCCGGCACTCGCTGATGCCGCACGTCGCGGAGACCGAGGCGATTCGCCTGCACGGCGTGGTGGCGTCGTCCATCCAGATGGGCGACGCGGACGCGGCGGAGTCGGCCATGCGCGCGATCGTGAGCGAATCCGCGACGGCCGTCGAGCAGATGAAGGACGACGAAGACACCCGCGAGTGAGATCCTCGCGGGCGTCTTCGTGGTGGTACGGAAGGCCTACACGACCGAATCGGAGTGCATGGCTTCGAGTTCCACGCCCTTCGTCTCCTTGACCCAGCGCAGCACGAAGACCAGCGACAGCACCGCGCACACGGCGTAGAAGCCGTACGAGATTCCGAGCGAGAAGTCCTTCATGGACGGGAACGTCACGGTGATCAGCCAGTTCGCCGCCCACTGGGCGCCCGCGGCGAGCGAGAGGGCGGCGGCGCGGATGCGGTTGGGGAACGCCTCACCGAGCAGAACCCACACGACGGGGCCCCAGGACATTCCGAAGGCGACCACGAACAGGTTGGCGGCGACGAGCGCGATCGGCCCCTGCAGCCCGGTCAACTGCGGCGTCGTGACACCGTTCACGACCGTGGTGGACGCGGTTCCGAAGATGAACGCCATGGTCGCGAGCGTGACGGCCATGCCGGCGGAGCCGATGATGAGCAGCGGCCGACGGCCCACCCGGTCGATGTAGGCGATGGCGATGAGGGTGGTGGCGATGTTGACCACCGACGTGATGACCGTGATCTGCAGGGAGCTGCCCTCGTCGAAGCCCACGGCCTGCCACAGGACACTCGAGTAGTAGAAGATCACGTTGATACCGACGAACTGCTGGAAGACCGAGAGTCCGATACCGATCCACACGATCGGCATCAGGCCGAACGCGGAGCCCTTCAGGTCACGGATTGACGGCTGCGTCTCGCGGGCCAGCGTCGAACGGATGCTCTCGATCTTGAGGTCGAGGCCCTTCCCGCCGAGCAGGACCGCGAGGATGCCACGGGCCTCGGCGATGCGCCCCTGAGCGATCAGGTAGCGGGGGGATTCGGGAATCGTCAGCGACAGCAGACCGTAAGCGAGTGCGGGCACACACATCGCGAGGAACATCCACCGCCAGGCCTCGAGCCCGAACCACAGTTCTTCCTGCGATCCGCCGGCGAGCGCGGCGAGGGCGTAGTCGACCAGGAGCGAGACGAAGATGCCGGTGACGATCGCGAGTTGCTGCAGCGACCCGAGACGTCCACGCACCCGGGCGGGCGAGATCTCGGCGATGTAGGCGGGGGCGATGACCGAGGCCAGACCCACACCGATGCCGCCGACGATCCGGAACGCCACCAGCATCTCGACGTTGGCCGCGAATCCGGTGCCGATTGCGCTCAGCAGGAACATCACCGCGGCGGCCCGCATCGTGACGAGGCGTCCGTACCGGTCGGCGATCCGCCCGGCCAGCATCGCTCCCGCCGCGGCACCGAGCAGCGCCGAGGCGATCGCGAATCCGAGGAGAGCGGACTCGACCTGGAACTTGCCCTCGATCGCCGACACGGCGCCGTTGATCACTGCGCTGTCGTAGCCGAACAGCAGGCCGCCGAGTGCGGCGACGACCGCGATCCGGACGGGAACCGAAGTGCCCTCTGCGGTGTCGCCGGGCGATTCCGCGCCGGGCAACAGGACGTTTTCAGTCATGGGACTCCTCGTGAGCAAGGGGTGATCGACACTCGGATCGGGCCGAGGCCTGCGCAGAGTGCGCAGTCGTTGTGGTGTGGAACACAGTAGGCAACGAAACCACGAATCGTCAAGACATGAACATACAAAGACGTGTTTGTCCGATTTGCATTCACTAATGAACATCTGGCGCGCGAAGAGCTCAGACCTCACCCCTTGACGCGGAGCGGGAATTCAGCGGCAAACAGTCAGGCGGGAAGCGCGGACCGCAGACCCAGTGCGACGGCGCCGAGCACCTGAGCGCGGGGGCCGAGTTCGGCGACGCGGATGTCCAGGGAGCGGACCGCGCTGGGCACCGCATAACGGCCGACGACCTCACGCATCGGCCCGAGCAGCAGTTCACCGGCCAGCGCGAGTTCGCCGCCGATGACGAGTCGTTCAGGATTGACGAGGTTGCACAGGCTCGCTGCCGCGACACCCACGTGGCGCCCGGTGTCGGCGAGCACCCGGATGCAGGCGGCGTCGCCACGCTCGGCCATCGCGACGATGTCGGCGATGCTCAGATCGGGACCGCGGCTCGGGGCGAGCAGCCCGATCACGACGTGCGAGGCGACGAGGGTCTCGAGGCAGCCGCGGTTGCCGCAGCGGCACACCTGCCCGAACTCGTCGAGGGTCAGGTGGCCGATTTCGCCTGCGGTGCCGCCTCTTCCGCGGTACAGCCGGCCGTCGAGGACGAGGCCTGCGCCCACACCGTCGGACAGTTTGATGTAGGCGAGGTCGGTGGTGCCGCGGCCCGCGCCCCACATGTGTTCGGCGAGCACACCGAGGTTCGCGTCGTTGTCGACGTGCACGGCGGTGCCGAGATACTCCGACGCGATGGCGGCCGCGTCGACACCGACCCAGCCGGGGAGGATGGACGGGCCGCCGACCTCGCCCGTGTCGGTCTCGAGCGGTGCGGGCAGACCCATGCCGACCGCGAGGACGGACGTGCGGTCGCAGCCGAGTCGATCGAGGGCCGCGTCGAGAAGGGCGCCCGCCTGCACCACGCCGTCCTCCGCGCGGTGACCCGCACCGAGTTCGACGCGCTCCTCGGCGAGCACCTCGTGTGCCATGTCGGCGACGGCCACGGTGAGATGGCGGTGCCCGAAGTCGATCCCGACCGCGAGGCCCATACGGCGGGTCAGCCGCACCGCCCGGCCGCGCTGACCGGGGTGGTCGCCGCCCGGCACGGCGACCATCCCGGCCGCGGTCAATTCCTTGACCATGTTGGACACGGTGGCGGGGGCCAATCCGGTGCGACGCGCGATCTCCGCCTGGGTGAGCTCACCCGATGTCTGGAGCGCGCGGACCACACGGTGCTGGTTGGCGGATTTCAGCGAGGACTGAGAACCCGGCCGCTGGGAATCACCGTTGTCACTGTCGCGCACGATTCACCGTACCGCGCCGCGTCACGCGCTATCGGGCGAGTGCCGCCGCCTCACGTGCGAGTCCGCTGATCCGGTCCCAGTCCTGCTGCTTCACGGCGTCGGCGGGCGTGAGCCAGGATCCTCCGACGCAGCCGACGTTGGGCAGCGACAGGTAGTCGCCGACGTTCGACGTCGAGATGCCGCCGGTGGGACAGAACCGCGCGGCCGGAACGGGTGAGTGGATCGAGCCGAGGAACTTCGCGCCGCCCGACGCCTCCGCGGGGAAGAACTTGAGTTCGCGGTAGCCGTGCTCGAGCAGGAACAGCACCTCGGAGACCGTCGCCGCGCCCGGGAGGTGCGACAGTCCGGTGTCCGTCATCGCCTTCAGCAGGGTTTCGGTGCTGCCCGGGGAGACGAGGAACTGCGCTCCCGCGTCGGCCGCCTGCGCGGCCTGCACCGGTTCCACGATCGTGCCCGCGCCGACGCAGATCTCCGGCACCTCGCTCGCGATCGCCTTGATGGCGTCGAGGGCACACGGCGTCCGCAGGGTCAGTTCGATCATCGGGATGCCGCCGGCCACCAGCGCGCGGGCCACCGGCACCGCGTCGCCGAGGTCGTCCACGACGACGACGGGGATGACCGGGACGCGGTCGAGGAGGGAGGGGCTGTTCGTCACTGAATACTCCTTAGACGGGTTGGGGGTGGAAAACGCTGGCGCCCTGGGTTGCCGGTCCGACGGCGGCACGCAGGCCGGCGAAGAGTTCGCGGCCGGTGCCGACCCATTCGTCGGCACCGGGCGCACGACCGGTCGCCGGGCGGGCGGCCAGTTCCTCGTCGCCGACGTGCACGTTCACGGCGCCGGTCACGGCGTCGACGGTGAGGACGTCGCCGTCCCGCACCCGCGCGAGCGGTCCGTCCGCCGCCGCCTCGGGGGTGAGGTGGATGGCCGCGGGCACCTTCCCGGACGCACCGGACATCCGGCCGTCGGTGACCAGCGCGACCTTGCGGCCCTGGTCCTGCAGAACTCCGAGCACCGGTGTGAGCTTGTGCAATTCGGGCATGCCGTTGGCGCGCGGCCCCTGGTACCGGAGCACGGCCACGAAGTCGCCGGTCAGCGTGCCCGCCTCGTACGCGGCGAGGAAGTCGAGCTGATCGTCGAACACCCGGGCCGGGGCGGTCACCACGCGGTGGTCCGGGTGGACGGCCGACGTCTTCATCACGCACGAACCCAGATTTCCGGTGAGCATCTTGAGGCCGCCGTTGACGTCGAACGGATCTTCCGGTCCGCGCAACACGCTGGTGTCGAGGCTGATTCGGGTGCCCGGCTGCCATTCGACGCCCTCGCCGGACAGCTTCGGCTCCTCGGTGTACCGGCGGAGTCCGGCGCCGACGACGGTCTTCACGTCCTCGTGCAGCAGTCCCGCGTCCAGCATCGACGACACGACGTAGCCGAGGCCGCCCGCCGCGTGGAAGTGGTTCACGTCCGCCGAGCCGTTGGGGTAGATCCGGGCGAGCAGCGGCACCACCGCGGACAGTTCCGACAGGTCGTCCCACGTGAGGGTGATGCCTGCGGCACGGGCGATCGCCACGAGGTGCATCGTGTGGTTGGTCGACCCGCCGGTGGCGAGCAGTGCGACGCAGCCGTTGACCACGGCCTTCTCGTCCACGACCTCACCGACCGGCGTGTAGTCGTCGCCGAGCGAGGTGAGACCGGTGACGCGCTTTCCCGCCTCCCACGTGAGGGCCTCCCGCAGCGGGGTGCCCGGGTTCACGAAGCTGGATCCGGGCAGGTGCAGGCCCATGACCTCCATGAGCAGCTGGTTGGAGTTGGCCGTGCCGAAGAACGTGCAGGTGCCCACACCGTGGTACGACGCCGCCTCGGCGTCGAGCAGTTGCTCGCGGTCCGCCTTGCCCTCCGCGTACAGCTGGCGGACGCGCGACTTCTCGTTGTTGGGCAAACCGGACGTCATCGGCCCGGCGGGCACGAAGATCGTCGGCAGGTGGCCGAATCCGAGTGCGCCGATGAGCATTCCGGGCACGATCTTGTCGCACACACCGAGCATCAGGGCACCGTCGAACATGTCGTGGGACAGTCCGATCGCCGTCGCCATCGCGATGACGTCGCGGCTGAACAGCGACAGCTGCATGCCGTCGCGGCCCTGGGTGATGCCGTCGCACATGGCGGGGACGCCGCCCGCGAACTGGGCGATGCCGCCGGCCTCCATGACCGCGGCCTTGAGCTGCCGGGGGAAGTGTTCGAACGGCTGGTGCGCCGACAGCATGTCGTTGTACGACGAGACGATTGCGATGTTGGGCTTGACGAACGCGCGCAGCGCCTTCTTGTCGGCCGGGCCGGACGCCGCGAAGCCGTGCGCCAGGTTCGCGCAGGCCAGCTTGCCGCGCGCCGGACCGCGGTCGGCGGCCTGCCGGATGCGGTCGAGGTAGATCGTGCGCTCGGGCCTGCTGCGCTCGATGATGCGTTCGGTGACGGCAGCGAGGACGGGGTGTACGTCGGCGGTGGGTGTGGGCGCGTCGGTCATGCGGTAACTCCTTCGTGCCAGGCGCGGCCGTCGCGCTCGATCAGGATGGTCGCGTCGGTGGGTCCGTTGGTGCCCGCCGGGTAACGCCGCGGTCCACGCTCGGACTTCTCCCACCCGACGAGGATCTGCTCGACCCACTCCCAGGCGGCCTCCACCTCGTCGCGGCGCATGAACAGGGTCGGGTTGCCCCGGACCACGTCCATCAGCAGCCGCTCGTAGGCGTCGGGCGACGGACGCTTGAACGTTTCGATGTAGTTGAGGTCCAGCGACACCGGCTTGAGGCGGATACCGCCGGGGCCGGGTTCCTTCGCCGTCATGTGCAGACGCATGCCCTCGTGGGGCTGCAACTGGATGACCAGGCGGTTGGGTTCGCTGTGGCCTTCGCTGCCGGGGAACATGGGATGCGGGACGGGCTTGAACTGCACCACGATCTCCGAGCAGCGCCGGTCCATGCGCTTGCCGGTGCGCAGGTAGAACGGCACGCCGGCCCACCGCCAGTTCTGGATCTCGGCCTTGACGGCGATGAACGTCTCGGTGGTGCTGTCCGGGTTCTCGACGTCGTCCTGGTATCCGGGGACGGCCTTCCCGTCGGCGAGCCCGGGGCCGTACTGGCCTGCGACCGTGCAGCGTTCGACGTCCTGCGGGCTCATCGGCTTGAGGGCCTGGAGTACCTTCAGCTTCTCGTCGCGCACGGTCTCGCGGTCGACGTAGGTAGGCGGCTCCATCGCGACGAGGCAGAGCAGCTGCAGGAGGTGGTTCTGCAGCATGTCGCGCAGCGCGCCCGCCGACTCGTAGTAGCCGCCGCGGCTGCCCACACCGAGCGACTCGGCGACGTTGATCTGCACGTGGTCGATCGACGAGGAGTTCCACAGCGGCTCGAGGAACGTGTTGGCGAATCGAGTGACCAGCAGGTTCTGGACACTCTCCTTGCCGAGGTAGTGGTCGATGCGGAAGATCTGCGATTCCTCGAACACTGCGCCGACCGCGTCGTTGACGGCGCGAGCCGAGGCGAGGTCGTGGCCGATGGGCTTCTCCAGCACGACGCGGGACTGCGCGTCGGCGAGACCGTTCAAGGCGAGGTTCTCACAGATCGGCCCGAACAGGCCGGGAGCGCACGCCAGGTAGAACACCCGGATGGCGCCGTCCCGGTCGGCGAGACAGTCCTGCAGGCCCGCCCAGTTCGCCGGGTCCGCGACGTCGACGGTGACGTATTCGAGGCGATTGAGAAATCGCTCACAGGTGTCCGAATCCAGCTGATCGCCGGAGACGAACCGCGCGAGTTCTCCTCGCACCTTGTCGCGGTAGCCGTCGGTGTCGAGACCGGCTCGCGAGGCACCGATCACGCGGGTTTCGGCGGGCAGCTGACCGTCCCTGTCGCGCAGGTAGAGCGCGGGAAGCAGCTTACGAACCGCCAGGTCGCCGGTGCCGCCGAACACGACGAAATCGCACGGTTCCACGGTGGTCGCTGGTGACATGTCATCTCCCTCTGAAAGCCGGATGTGTGGGCCATCACAGACGAGAGTAGGCGACCTTTGGCTTTTGATCAATACAGACTTAAGTATTTTGACGAACAAAGATCTGAACCTTACGTTGTCAGACGCGTGTCCGGTTGGTTGAATGGCCTGCATGCGGACGCCTCGCTCGACGACCTCCCCGGCGACGGGTGGCGACGTTTTCGCCCTCATTCGCGCAGGGCTAGCCACCACCCGCACCGAGATCGGCAACCTCACCGGGCTGTCCCGCACGGCCGTCGCGGCCCGGGTGTCGTCACTGCAGGCATCGGGACTCGTCGTCGAACGCGAAGAGGGTGTGTCGACCGGCGGACGCCCGCCGGTGAAACTCTCGTTTCACGTGCAGGCCGGCGTGGTGCTGTCGGCCGCCATCGGCCGGAGCCGCACCCAGCTGGCCATCTGCGACCTCGCAGGCGACGTCATCGTCGCCGAGGACGTGGAGCAGGAAATCGGCACGAGCCCGGCCGAGCTGATGCCCGTCATCGCGAGGCGTCTCCTCGCGCTGCGCGAGGGCCTGGGCGAGACCGCGGGGCGGACGGTCGGGATCGGGATCAGTCTCCCCGGCACCGTCGACACCGAACGCGGGTGCAGCCTGAATTCCCCCATGATGTCGGGCTGGGACGGCGTCCCGCTGCAGCCGTTCCTCGCCGACGTCACCGACGCGCCCGTCTTCGTCGACAACGACGCCAACGTCATGGTCCTGGCCGAGCGGCGCGGGGAACGCCGCGACTTCGCCGACATGCTGCTCATCAAGGCGTCGACCGGCCTCGGCGCCGGACTCGTGTCCGGCGGCGTGCTGCAGCGGGGTGCCCTGGGCGCGGCGGGCGAGATCGGGCACACGAAAACCGCAGCGGCACAAGGGGTGGTGTGCCGCTGCGGTGATGTGGGATGTATCGAGGCCGTCGCCGGCGGGTGGGCGCTGGTCCGCAACCTGCAGGAGCAGGGACGCGAAGTGACGCACATCCGCGACGTGATCACCCTCGCCCTCGCCGGCGACGCCGAGGCCCGGCGGATGATCCGCGAGAGCGGGCGCCAGATCGGCGAGGTCCTGTCGGGGGCGATCAACCTCCTCAACCCGGAGGTCGTGATCGTCGGGGGCGATATGGCGCAGGCGTACGACACGTTCGTCGCCGGGCTACGCGAAACCCTGTACGGCAACGCGATCGCCGTCGCCACCCAACAGCTTCAGATCCTCCCCTGGACGCATGGGGAATTGTCGGGCGTCGTCGGCAGCGCCACCATGGCACTCGACCACGTCCTCAGCGTGCGCGCCGTGGACCAACTGCTCGCGCAGCAGAAATAGGCGGCTCCGCCGCCTGTGCGTGGTTGACGAGTCCAGAGACTCGTCAACCACGCACGGGCCGGAGGCCTACTTGACGTCGGAACCGTGCCGGGTGAGCGGCATGATCTCGATCTTCATGTACGGGAACAGTGGAAGGTTCCACAGGATCTCGTGCAGCTCGTCGGCCGACTCGACGTCGAAGATGCTGATGTTGCTGTACTGACCGACGATCCGCCAGATCTCGGGCCACTTGCCGGAGCGCTGGAGCTCCTGCGAGTAGGCCTTCTCCTTCGCGATCGTCTCGTCCCGGACCTTCGGGTCGAGGTCGCGGGGAATGGCGACGTCCATGCGCACGTGAAAGAGTGCCATCGGGTGGTGTCCTCCTCAGTTCCTGGTCCAGGTCTTGACTGCGTCCATGTTGAGTTCGACTCCGAGTCCGGGGCCTTCGGGCAGGGACACCTGGCCGTCGGCGTAGCGGAGCGGTTCCTGCAGCAGTTCCTCGCTGAACAGCAGGGGCCCGAACAGTTCGGTGCCGAAGTTGATGCCGGGCTCGGCGCAGGCGAACTGAATGGACGCCGCGGTCCCGATCGGGCCTTCGATGGACGTGGCTCCGTGGCAGGCGATTCCGGCGGCCTTCGCGATGGCGACCACTTCGCGGCTCTTGGCGAGCCCACCGCACTTGGTGGTCTTGAGCGCGATGACGTCGGCGGCGCCGCGGCGGGCGACCTCGAGCGCGTCGTGCGGAGTCTGGACACTCTCGTCGGCCATCACCGGGACGGGGACGAGACGGTTCAGCTCGGCGAGGACCTCGAGTTGCTCACCGGGTGTGGGCTGCTCGATCAGTTCGACGCCGCCGTCGACGAGGCGGGGCACGTACTTCAGCGCGGTCAGCCGGTCCCATCGGGCGTTGACGTCGATCCGGACGCCGGCCTTGCCCTCGAGGGCCTGGGCGATCCGGACCACCCGCGCCGTGTCGACGGCGGGGTCGAGCGCGCCCATCTTCAGCTTGAAACTGAAGTGCCGCTTCGACTCGACGAGGCCCAGTGCCTCCTCGATGATCTCCTCGGCGGGTGCGGCGCCGAGAGCCCAGGTGACGTCGACACCTTTTCGGAAGGCGCCACCGAGCAGCGTGTGCACGGGCACACCCAGGCTGCGCGCCCAGGCGTCGTGCAACGCGACGTCGACGGCGGCCTTCGCGAAACGTGCGTTCGCGACCACCCTTTCGATGTCCGACATGATGCCGGTGATCTCGTCGACACGCCGCCCCAGTAGGACCGGGGCGATGTACTTCTCGATGATCGCCTGCATCGTCTCCACCGACTCGCCGCCCCACCAGGGGCCGCCGGGGACGACGCCCTCGCCGTGGCCGGTCACGCCGCCCGCGGTCTCGACCGCGACCAGCAGGAGCGGTTGCGCGGTCATCGACGTGGTCGCGAACTTGTGGGGACGCACCAGCGGCACATCGAGGATCGTCGTTTCGACGGAGACGATCGACAGGTCGGTCATCGGATCACTTTCTGTACGGGTGGAACGGGTCACGCGGGGTCGAGCACGAAGTTGTAGGTGACGTAGTTCTTGCCGTCGTCGCCGGTCTTCGGGTCGAGGATCAGTTCCGGCTTGGTGGCCGACGCGACGTCGCTGTCGATCCACTCGCCGCCCTTGAAGTACAGCTGCGTGGTGACCGACTCTTTGCCGGGCGCCGACACGATGAGGTGCAGGTGCGCGGGACGCCACGGGTGGCCGTTCTGGGCCTCGATGAACTGGCCGGTCGGGCCGTCGGTCGGGATCTGGTAGGGCGCAGGCTGGATCGTGGTGATCTCGTAGCGGCCCTCGTCGTCGGCGATGATCGTGCCCCGCAGGTTCCACTCGGGCAGGTGCGGTGCGAACTGCGAGTAGTAGCCGTCGTTGTCGGCGTGCCACAGTTCGACTTTCGCGCCGGCGAGACCGTTGCCGTCGAGGTCGGTGACCTGGCCGGCGAAGACGAGCGGGGTGATCTTCCGGTCCTCGTCCCGCATCGGCAGGGTGCACGTGGACGGCAGTTCCGGCGAGTTCTCGATGTAGTACGGGCCTTCGATGCTGCCCTTGGTGCCCTTGCGGGAGCGGGCGAGGACCTCTTCGACGGAGTGCTCGATGAACACGTCGAGGAACAGCGGCCATTCGCCGCCCTCGCCGACGTCGATGAGCCACTGCTTGAACACGCGGTACTCGGGGTAGGTGACGCCGTGCTTCAGGATCACGTCGTTGAGCGCGCCGAGGGCGTCCTTGGCGATCGCCGCGAGCCGCTCGGGCGAGGTGTCGGCGCTGACGCGCTCGGCCTTGAACTTGTCGGTGGCGGCGGAGCCGGATCCGGCTGCGGTGGGGCTCTCGGTGGTGGTCATCGTTTCTCCTCGGGCTGAAGGAATTCGGACAGGGCTGGTATCGAGTTCTGGGCGACGCGGTGGGTGTTCACACGCCGGAAGGCCTTGCTTCTGTACGCTGTGCGTACTAACATCACGCTGTGCGTACACCACTACTGTGCGCGCAGTCACATTGAAATGTCAACCCCGAGTCCGAAGAAGCACACGAATCGCTGGTGGAGGCCGCAATGACCGAGAGCGATCGCGATTACATCCAGAGCATCGAGCGCGGTTTCGCCGTGCTGCTGGCCTTCGACGCCCAGCGCCCGAACCCGACGCTCGCCGAACTCGCGACCGAAGCGGGACTGTCGCGCCCCGCCGTCCGCCGGATCCTGCTCACCCTGCAGAAGCTGGGGTACGTCGCGGGGGCGGGAGGCCGGTGGTCGCTCACCCCTCGCGTGCTCAGCATCGGACAGCACTACTCGGAGTCGCATGCGCTCATCGAGGCCGCGATGCCCCGGCTGCTCGAGGTGGCCGAGAAGACCCAGGAGTCCGCGTCGCTCGGCGTGCTCGACGGCGCCGACGTGGTCTACGCGGCGCGCGTCCCCGTCCGGCGGATCATGAGCATCAACGTCTCCGTGGGCACCCGCGTCCCCGCGTACGCCACGTCCATGGGCCGCGCCCTCCTCGCCTGGGCTCCCACCGATGTCGTCGAGCGGGTGGTCGCCGAGTCCACGTTCCAGAAGCTGGGGCCGGAGACCATCGGCTCCGCGGCCGAACTCGACCGCGAACTCGCGAAGGTCCGAGAGCAGGGCTTCGCCCTGACGGCCGAGGAACTGGAGAAGGGGCTGATCTCGCTCGCCGCACCGGTCCGCGACGCCGGCGGCACGGTGGTCGGCGTGGTCGCGTGCTCCACGTCGTCCGCGCGCAACACTCCGGCGCAGTTCCGTGAACAGGCCGTTCCGTGCGTCCTCGCCGCCGCGGCCGCCCTGAGCGCGGACATGGGTTACGCCGGCTGACGGCGGCACACCGATCAGATCGGATCGAGCACGAAGTCGCAGGAGACCACTCCGCCGGCACCGACGTCGACGAGCGTCTCGACGGCGGAACCGCCCACTTCCCTCGACGCGCCGGGTGCAGGCACCAGCCTCGTCGCGAGCGGGCGGAACCCGCGCGCGTGCACGATCACGTTGAGGTGCCCCACGTCGGCATCGCCTCGGGCGCTGGAGAATTCGCACGGCGCGGGTTGCACCGTCGAGATGTCGAAGCGACCACCCGCGCACGTGACGACGATGCCGCGCAGGTTGTTGCGGAGGATCTCCACGGAGTACCCGGAATAGCATCCGTCGGCGTCCGCGTGCCAGATCTCGATCTCCGCACCCGACAGCGGTTCGCCGGTGCGGGACCGGACGACGCCCGTCATCCGCAGCGGCGTTCCGGGTTCGCCGGGCAGTGCCGCGAGGTTCGCGGTCCACGGCAGCACCCGCTGCGCGGGGAGGTAGAACTCCCGGTCCACGTAGTCAAGGCAGGCCCGGTCCGCCCGGGGTGCGGTCGTCGTCGACGTCGAAGTCATCACCTGATCCGATCACTCGTGCACGCTGTGCGTACACAGGGAACGCTGTGCGGTCGTGATCGAGTGTGCGCGCAGTCACAGGCGTTCGTCAACTGCGCGCCGTTCACATCGCGGACGGGCCGGTACGGGGCAACTGTGGGATAATTTCCCGGCCACCGGCGGACAACGACGTTTCGCCGTCGCCCGGTGCGCGCCCTCGCGCCGGCCACGTCGAATACCCGAGGAACACATCGATGAGCACCCCTCCCCGCAGCATCACCCTCCGCTTCCTCGCCGCACCCACCGAGGTCGCGACGCTCGGAGGCGCAGTCCAGGGCGGCCGCATCCTCGAATGGATCGACAAGGCCGCGTACGCCTGCGCGGTCGGCTGGAGCGGGAGTTACTGCGTCACCGCGTACGTCGGAAACATCAAATTCACCCGGTCCATCGAGTCCGGACATCTCGTGGAGGTCGAAGCGCGCCTCGTCCACACCGGGCGCTCCAGCATGCACATCCAGTGCACGGTCTCGTCCGCCGACCCGCGGACCGGCCAGTTCACCGAGGCCAGCAACTGCCTGATCATCTTCGTGGCCGTCGACGACTCCGGAAAGCCGACGACCGTGCCGCCGTGGAAGCCCGTCACCGCCGCCGACCACGCCGAGTCCGAGGAGGCGGTCATGCGCATCGGCCTGCGGGCCGACATCGAAGAGGCGATGAGCAAGCAGAGCTACACCGACGCGGGCACCGCACCGGAATCGCTGACCCGCTTCCTGGCCGCGCCCACCGACGTCAACTGGGGCGGCAAGACGCACGGCGGGACCGTGATGCGCTGGATCGACGAGGCCGCCTACCTGTGCGGCACGTCATGGAACGGCACCCCGTGCGTCTCCGTGTACGCCGGCGGTGTCCGGTTCTACCGCCCGATCCAGATCGGGCACGTCGTCGAGGTCGACGCCCGCCTGCTGCACACGGGCGCGCAGACCATGCACATCTCGGTGCACGTGCGGTCGGGCGATCCGCGCACCCGGGAAATGAACCTCACCACCCACTGCCTCACCGTCGTCGCCGCTGTCGACGACGACGGCGCGGCCACGGCTGCGCGGCAGTGGGTTCCGCAGTCCGACGAGGATCGCAAGCTGGAGGCGCACGCCCGCGAACTCATCGCCCTCCGCGACCGGGCGCGAATCGGCGCCCTCGCGTAACCCGCCCGGGTAGCGTCACGGGAAAAGGTCTACCCGCGGAAAGGAGCGGGGGATGCCCGGCGACCGTCCACTCGACGCGCAGTTGTCCCGGCGGCGGGTGCTGCAGTGGGGCGCGGGAGCCGCGCTGCTCGGACTCACCGCGGCCTGCGCCCGCAGCGAGAACACCGAGGCGGCGATCGGACCGGATTCACCGCAGGTGCGGGCGTTCGCCGAGGCCGAGTCGCGGCGGTTCCCCGGCGGCCGTCCGGTCGCCTACGAGCTGACCGCGGCGCAGTCCGACGTCGACCTTGCAGGCACGCGCACCGCGGCGTGGCTGTACAACACGCAACTGCCGGGCCCGGTCCTGCGCGCGAACGTCGGCGACCGGGTCCAGGTGCGGTGTCGCAACCAGCTCCCGGACCCTACGACCGTGCACTGGCACGGGCTGGCCATCCGCAACGACATGGACGGCGTCCCGGACGTCACGCAGGCCCCGATCCCGGCGGGGGACGAATTCGTCTACGACTTCATCCCGCCCGACCCGGGAACGTACTGGTATCACACGCACGGCGATCTCCAGCGCGGCCGCGGGCTGTACGGGGCGCTGATCGTCGACGACCCCGCAGCACCCGCGAACTACGACGCCGAGTTCGTCGTCGTGCTGTCCGACTGGCTGACCGATCGCACGCCGACGCAGGTCTTCGACGAGCTGCGCGGCGGGCGGATGGCATCGGGCCCCGACATGACGTCGGCCGCGCTCGGCGGCGACGCCGGCGACGTGCGGTATCCGGTGTATCTCGTGAACGGCAGAACTCCCGCCGACCCGGTGGTCTTCACCGCCCGAGCGGGGCAACGCGCCCGCATCCGGCTGATCAACGCCGGCGACGACACGGCGTTCCGGGTCGCGCTGGGTGGCCACCGGCTGACCGTCACGGACACGGACGGTTTCCCCGTCGACCCGGTCGACACCGATTCGGTGCTGATCGGCATGGGCGAGCGGTACGACGCCGTCGTCACCCTGCAGGAAGGGGTGTTCCCGCTGGTCGCGGTCGCCGAGGGGAAAGGGGCGCAGGGATTCGCGGTGGTCCGCACCGGGGGCGGCGCGGCACCCGCGCCCACTGTGATCCCCGCCGAACTCGCGGCACCGCCGCTCACCGTGGCCGACCTGCGGGCCACCGAGGCCGCGCGGCTAGCGGTTCTCGACCCGGCCGTCACCCTGGAGGCGTCGCTCGGCGGCGACATGAAGGCGTACTCGTGGACGGTGAACGGCCAGGCGTATCCCGACCACACACCCCTGACGGTGCACTCGGATCAGCGGGTACGGCTGGTCTACACGAACAAGACGATGATGTGGCATCCCATGCACCTGCACGGGCACACGTTCGCGGTGGCCCGGATGGACGGCTCCGGACCGCGGAAAGACACCGTGATCGTGCTCCCCGGCCAGACCGTCGCCGCCGACATCGACACGACCAATCCTGGCCAGTGGATCACGCACTGCCACAACGACTATCACCTCGCCGCGGGCATGGCGACCATCTTCTCCTACGTCGGCTGAGCCCGGGCCGTCAGCCCCGGAGCGCCTCCGACGGCGCCACGCCGTACTTGCGGCGGTACGCCGCCGCGAACCGGCCGGTGTGGGTGAAACCCCACCGCATCGCGACGTCGGCGACGGTCTGTGCACCGTTCGCGCGCAGCAGGTCGTCATGGACGCGTTCGAGTCGCACGTCCAGCAGGTAGTCGCGGGGGCTCACCCCGACGTAGTCGCGGAACCCCTCCTGCAACCGGCGCACGCTGACCCCGGCGACCTCGGCCATGTCGGCCGCCGTCCAGGCGCGGGACGGGTCGGCGTGGATCTCGTCGACCACCCGCTTCACGATCCGCGGACGCGCGCATCCCACCCCGGCCCCGTCGTCCGGGACGGCGGCGAGCACCAGCGCGGTGGTGACCGCCCCCGACAACTGCTCCGCGACGAGCGCGTTGTTCAGCACCCCGTCCGACTCCAGCATCTGCTTCAGCAGCGACCGCACGAGAGCGAGCCAACTCGCGCCGTTCTCGGTGGTCACATCGATCTGCGGGGGTAGCTGGATGTCGGGCCGGGCCAGGATCCGCGACATTTCCCGGTGCAGGTGGTCCCGGTCGACGCGGACCCCGATGATCGAGCACTCCTCGCTCCAGTTGGTGATGAGCGTCGACGTGTCGGGCGGGCAGATCGTCCCGGAACCCGGCGCCGACAGCACCTCGTTCCTGCCGGTCACCGACTCGAGGTGCCCCGACAGCGGGACGTTGACGGCGTACGCGCCGGGGTGGTCGGACCGGATCGACACGTCCGCACCCCAGCCGATGTGCGTGATCTTCACCGGGCCCAACTCCACGGCCTCCGCGACCGTATTGGTGGCCTTCGACCTGCTCAGCGGCGTGAGGGTGTGCGGGAAGTACACGTCCGACACGACGTGCGACGCCTCGTCCCAGTCCTCGGGGCGGGAAATCTTCGACGTGGCCGACATGGCACCAGTGTGACCGCGCACACTTCGCAATGCAATCGAGGCCCCCGCCTCAACTCGCCGCGCAAAGCGGATCACCTCCGCGCTCAGCGGATCGACGCCCCGTTCCCGCGGTCGTACGTTTCTCCGTACCTCAACAGCGCCCCGGACAGGAAGGGAGGCTCCGAACATGGAGCAGCGCGAACTCCGGAACATTTTCGGGCAGTTTGCCAGCGGAGTCACGGTCATCACGTGCGCCAACTCCGACGGTCTGCCGCACGGAGCGACGGTCACCGCCTTCACCGCCGTCTCGATCGAGCCGAGGCTGTGCCAGATCACCCTGACCCGAAAGTCGAAGGCCTGCAACTACTTGAGCAAGTCGCCGTTCGCCGTCAACATCCTCGCCGCGGACCAGGTGGACACCGCGATGCATTTCGCCGGACGCCCGCAGACCCCCGAACCCGTGTGGGCCGACGGACCGACGGCCCCCGTCCTCTGCGGCGCCGCCGCCACGCTGTCCTGCGAACCGTGGGCGGAGTACGACGGCGGCGACCACATCATCTTCATCGGTGAGATCGTGGCCGCCGAATCGAGCGGCAAGGATCCACTGCTGTTCTACCGGAGCACGTTCCACGACCTCGGTTCCCCGTCGGCGTCAGCCGCGTGGAACGGATCGATGGACGATCCGAACAGCGGATGGTTCGACTCCACCACCTCCTTCACCCCATTCCACCTTCAGCCCGTCCACTGATTTGCCGAATCCGAAAGGACCGACCATGACCACCACCGAAAGCGCTCCCGAGACCACGCTCGACCCGACGAAGGTCAACCCTGCCGCGGACTGTGAAGCCAACCGCACCGCGAACTTCGCCACCCGCCCGATGACCGGTGACGAGTACATCGAGTCCCTCAAGGACGACCGCGAGATCTGGCTGCACGGCGAGCGCGTCGAGGACGTCACGACGCATCCGGCGTTCCGGAACCCCATCCGGATGACCGCCCGCCTGTACGACTCGATGCACACCGGTGAGCACGTCGACAAGGTCACCACCTCCACCGACACCGGCAACGGCGGCGTCACGATGCCGTTCTTCAAGGCCCCCACCTCCTCGGACGACCTGCTGAAGGAACGCGACGCCATCGCCACCTGGGCACGCATGACGTACGGCTGGATGGGTCGCTCCCCCGACTACAAGGCCTCGTTCCTCGGCACCCTGCACGCCAACAAGGAACTGTATTCGCCGTTCCAGGACAACGCCGAGCGCTGGTACAAGGAATCGCAGGAAAAGGTCTTGTACTGGAACCACGCCATCATCAACCCGCCCGTCGACCGGCAGCTCCCGCCGGACGAGGTCGGCGACGTGTTCATGAAGGTGGAGAAGGAAACCGACGCCGGCCTCATCGTCTCCGGCGCGAAGGTCGTGGCCACCGGATCCGCGATCACCAACTACAACTTCATCGCCCACTACGGGCTGCCGATCAAGAAGAAGGAATTCGCGCTCATCTGCACCGTCCCGATGGACGCGCCGGGCGTGAAGCTGATCTGCCGGTCCTCGTTCACCCAGAACGCGGCCGTGATGGGCTCCCCGTTCGACTACCCGCTGTCGAGCCGGATGGACGAGAACGACACCATCTTCATCTTCGACAAGGTGCTGGTGCCGTGGGAGAACGTCTTCATGTACGGCGACGTCGACAAGATCAACGGCTTCTTCCCGCAGTCCGGGTTCCTGCCCCGCTTCACGTTCCAGGGCTGCACGCGTCTCGCGGTGAAGCTCGACTTCATCGCCGGCATGCTGATGAAGGCCCTCGACGCCACCGGCGCCGGCGGATTCCGCGGTGTGCAGACCCGCGTCGGTGAAGTCATCGGCTGGCGAAACCTGTTCTGGTCACTCACCGAATCGATGGCACGCAACCCCGAGCCGTGGATCGGCGACACCGTCATCCCCAAGCTCGAGTACGGTCTCACGTACCGCATGTTCATGATCCAGGGCTACCCGCGGATCAAGGAGATCATCGAGCAGGACGTCGCGTCCGGCCTGATCTACCTCCCTTCGAGCGCACGCGACTTCAAGAGCCCCGACGTCCGCCCGTACCTGGACAAGTACGTTCGCGGCTCCGACGGCATGACCGCCGTCGAGCGGGTGAAGATCATGAAGGCCCTGTGGGATTCGATCGGCAGCGAGTTCGGTGGCCGTCACGAATTGTACGAGCGCAACTACTCCGGCAACCACGAAAACGTCAAGGCCGAGCTGCTGTTCGCCGCCGAGAACCGCGGCGACGTCACCTCCATGAAGGGCCTCGCCGAGCAGTGCCTCGCCGAGTACGACCTCGACGGCTGGACGGTGCCCGACCTCATCGGCAACGACGACGTCTCGTACTTCGGCAACAAGTAACCGATCGACCCACAGACGCACCCTTTCTCCGCAACCGCACCCGAAATAGTTCTCGAATTCGGGTGCGGACACGGAGAAGGGGTGCGTCTGCGCGTCCGGGGTCCTGCCGTCCGATCGCGGCATGCGTGCGCATGCCGAACACGTCCTAGTCAGTACTCGGTAAATGCCTAGTGTGATGCAGCGCACAGGCTGCAAGAGTGGAATCCATTGCCGGACCCGGGCGCCCCCGCAGGGCGCAAGCCCCCGGAGATCTTGGAGGATCCCATGACTGAAACCCTGTACTCAGCGCCGTCCGAGGACGTGCGCGCCAAGCTGGCCGACGCACTCATCGAGGACGCGGAAACCGGCCGCTACCAGGTGCGACGAAGCGTCTTCACCGACGAGGACCTGTTCGAACTGGAGATGAAGCACATCTTCGAGGGCAACTGGATCTACCTGGCCCACGAGAGCCAGATCCCGAACGTCGGCGACTACTTCACCACGTACATGGGCCGCCAGCCGATCGTGATCTCCCGCAACAAGGAGGGCGAACTCAACGCCCTGGTGAATGCGTGCAGCCACCGCGGCGCGATGCTCTGCCGGCGCAAGACAGACAACCGGACCACGTTCACCTGCCCGTTCCACGGCTGGACGTTCAACAATTCCGGCAAGCTCCTAAAGGTCAAGGACCCGCGTGAGGCCGGCTACCCGGAGCAGTTCAACAAGGACGGCTCCCACGACCTCACCAAGGTCGCGCGGTTCGAGAACTACCGCGGATTCCTGTTCGGCAGCCTCAACGCCGACGTCCCGCCGCTCGAGGAACACCTCGGTGACACCACGAAGATCATCGACATGATCGTCGACCAGTCCCCCGACGGACTCGAGGTGCTGCGCGGTGCGTCCACCTACACCTACGACGGCAACTGGAAGCTCCAGACCGAGAACGGCGCCGACGGCTACCACGTGTCCGCCACCCACTGGAACTACGCGGCGACCACGTCGCGGCGCGAATCCGGTGAGTCCACCAACGCCACGAAGGCGATGGACGCCGGCAAGTGGTCGAAGCAGCAGGGCGGCTACTACTCGTTCGACAACGGCCATCTGCTGCTGTGGACCAAGTGGGCCGACCCCGCCAACCGTCCTCTCAACGAGCGCCGCGAGGAACTGGTCGCCGAGTACGGCGAGGACCGCGCCGACTGGATGATCGGGGTGTCCCGCAATCTGTGCCTGTACCCGAACGTGTACCTGATGGACCAGTTCGGTTCGCAGATCCGGCATTTCCGTCCGATCTCCGTCGACAAGACCGAGGTCACCATCTACTGCATCGCCCCCAAGGGTGAGAGCCGGACGGCGCGCGCCGCCCGCATCCGCCAGTACGAGGACTTCTTCAACGCCACCGGCATGGCCACCCCGGACGATCTCGAGGAGTTCCGCTCCTGCCAGAAGACGTACCAGGCCGGCGCCGCACCGTTCAACGACCTCAGCCGCGGTGTCACCCACCAACTCCGGGGCCCCGACGAGGACGCCAAGAAGATCGGCATCAACCCCATCTCCAGTGGTGTGAAGACCGAGGACGAGGGCCTCTACCCGATCCAGCACGGCTACTGGGTGCAGGCGCTCACCAAGGCACTCGACGCCGACGTTGCCGCGAACAACCGCTGAGGGAGACGATCACCATGACTGCAGTAGCCGAAAGCACCGTCACCCAGCACGACATCGAGCAGTTCCTCTACCGTGAGGCCCGCTACCTCGACGACCGCGAGTTCGAGAAGTGGATCGAGTGCTATCACCCCGACTCCGAGTTCTGGATGCCGGCGTGGGCCGACGACGGTGAACTGACCACCGACCCGATGACCGAGATCTCCCTGATCTACTACGCCAACCGTGGCGGCATCGAGGACCGGGTGTTCCGCATCAAGACCGACCGGTCGAGCGCGACGAGCCTCCCGGAACCGCGCACCGGGCACAACATCTCGAACGTCGAGGTGATCGAGCGCCGCGGCGACGTCGTGGACGTCCGGTTCAACTGGTTCACCCTGTACTTCCGGTACAACACGGTCGACACGTACTTCGGAAATTCGTTCTACACGATCGACTTCTCCGGTGAGCAGCCTCTGATCCTGAAGAAGAAGGTCGTGCTCAAGAACGACTACATCCACCACGTGGTCGACATCTATCACATCTGATCTCCTCCCATTCTTCGCGAATCGAGCTGTTTTCCATGACTTTCCAAGTTGCACTGAGTTTCGAGGACGGGATCACCCGCTTCATCAAGTGTGACGGCGACGAGACGGTCGCCGACGCGTCCTACCGCGCACGCATCAACATTCCCCTCGACTGCCGGGACGGGGCGTGCGGCACCTGCAAGTCGCTCTGCGAGTCCGGCACGTACGACGGCGGCGACTACATCGAGGAAGCGCTCACCGACGACGAGGCAGAGCAGGGCTACTGCCTTCCGTGCCAGATGATGCCGGAAAGCGATCTGGTGCTGCAGATCCCGACCACCTCGGACGTCGCCAAGACGGCGGCGGGCACGTTCACCTCGACGATCACGGAGATCCGAAAGTTCTCCGACACCACCATCGGGTTCACCATCGACCTCGCGAACCGCGACGACCTCGTCTTCCTGCCGGGGCAGTATGTCAACATCACCGTTCCCGGGACCGAGGCGACGCGCTCGTACTCGTTCAGCACCGGACCCACGTCGAAGGAACTGTCGTTCCTGGTCAAGATCACCGACGGCGGCCTGATGTCGGAGTACCTCCGCGACCGCGCCCAGGTCGGCGACGCACTCGAGTTCACCGGCCCGATGGGAAGTTTCTTCCTGCGTGAGCAGAAGCGCCGCGCGCTGCTGCTCGCCGGCGGCACCGGGCTGGCCCCGCTGCTGTCGATCCTCGACAAGATGCGCGCCGACGCCGCCGACCACCCCGTGCACCTGATCTACGGTGTGTCGTCCGACGCGGACCTGGTGGAACTGGACAAGCTCGAGGAGTACACGAAGTCGCTGCCGCAGTTCACGTTCGACTACTGCGTGTCCGACCCGGCGAGCAGTGCGCCGAACAAGGGGTACGTGACCGGCCTGTTCGAACCCGCGCACCTGAACGACGGCGACGTGGACGTGTACCTGTGCGGTCCGCCGCCGATGGTCGAGGCGGTGCGCGACCACCTGAAGGCGGAGGGCGTCACGCCGGCGAACTTCTACTTCGAGAAGTTCAACAATGCGGCGACACCGAGCGGGTCCGAGCCATCCGCACCGCCGGCGGACGCGGCCCCGGCGGCCCCCGAGTACGAGATCGGCGAGGAACACCAGCCGCTGTCCGAGTCGGACGCGCAGTTCGACGCCCGCATGGCGCTCGAACTCGGTGCGATGGAACTGACCATCGGCCGGATGACCCCGGAGCAGCTGTCCGAGTACCGGATCCTCGCCGAGACCTCGTGCCAATCGATCGACAACGACCATTTCACGGACGCCGGCGCGTTCACCGACACCAATGCCTCGTTCCACGAGTTCCTGTTCCGCTGCACCGCCAACGACGTACTGCTGGAGGCGTACAACCGCCTCGAGGTCACCCAGCTGATGACCAAGGTGCTCCGCACCGCGGACTGGGTGGACGAGCACATCCAGCACGACCACCTCGACATCGTCGCCGCGTTCGAGAGGGGTGACCGGGCCGCGGCCCACGACCTGATCGTCAGCCACAGCGCGCACGCGAAGGCCACCATGTGCCGCGCCATCGAGAGGAGTGCCGTCGCATGAGCGGATTCGTCACTCCGCACCGATTCGACGGCAAGGTCGTCGCGGTCACCGGCGCAGCGCAGGGCATCGGGCTGACGGTCGCGACCCGACTCGCGGCGGAGGGCGCGTCGCTGATCCTCATCGACCGCGCCGACCTCGTCCACGACGTCGCGAAGGGGTTGCGCGAGAACGGCACCGACGCGCACAGCATCACCGCCGACCTGGAGCAGTTCGCCGACGCCGAGGCGGCGATCGACGAGGCGCGGCAGCAGCACGGCCGGCTCGACGTGCTGATCAACAACGTCGGCGGCACCATCTGGGCCAAACCGTACGAGCACTACACCGCCGAGCAGATCCAGGCGGAGGTGCAGCGCTCCCTGTTCCCGACCCTGTGGACCTGCCGTGCCGTCCTCCCCCACCTCATCGCACAGCAGGCGGGCACCGTCGTCAACGTGTCGTCGGTGGCCACCCGGGGCGTCAACCGCGTGCCCTACGCGGCGTCGAAGGGCGGGGTCAACGCCCTCACCGCCTCACTCGCGCTCGAAGCGGCGCAGTACGGAATCCGCGTGGTGGCCACCGCTCCCGGCGGCACCGAGGCGCCGGCGCGCCGTGTTCCCCGCGGCCCCGGCGCGGACACCCATCAGGAAAGGGCCTGGTACCAGCAGATCGTCGACCAGACGGTCGACTCGTCGCTGATGAAGCGGTACGGCACGCTCGACGAGCAGGCCGCCGCGATCGTCTTCCTCGCCTCGGACGAGGCCTCGTACATCACCGGCTCGGTCCTGCCCGTCGCCGGTGGCGACCTCGGCTGACCCCGCAGTCTCGCGCGCCTCGATCCCGGTTCCCCGTCACACCCACCGAGCGGAGATCACCATGACTCAATCCACCCCCGGCACCTGGGCAAGTCCGAGACACCGACGCGCCGTCACCTGGATCGTCGCGATCGCCACGATCGCGATCATCTTCGACGGCTACGACCTCGTCGTGTACGGCACCATCCTCCCGACGTTGATGAACGATCCCGGCCAGCTCGGCGAGATCTCCGCCCAGCAGGCCGGCGCACTGGGCTCGTACGCGCTGATCGGCGTCATGGTGGGCGCACTCACCGCAGGCGCGGTGGGCGACTACCTCGGCAGGCGCCGGATGATGCTCGTCAACATCGCATGGTTCTCCGTGGGCATGGGACTCGCCGCGCTGGCCACGAACGTCACCATGTTCGGCCTGCTGCGGTTCTTCACCGGCATCGGCGTCGGGGGCCTCGTCGCCACCGCGGGCGCGATGGTGGCGGAGTTCGCCCCTCCCGGAAAGCGGAACCTGTACAACGCGATCGTCTACAGCGGCGTCCCCGCAGGCGGAGTGCTCGCCTCCCTCCTCGCGATCGTCCTGCGCGACACGATCGGGTGGCGCGGGCTCTTCTGGATCGGCGCCCTGCCCATCGTGATCCTCCTTCCGCTGGCGCTCGCGAAACTGCCGGAGTCACCGAAGTGGCTCGTCGCCCGCGGGCAGGAGGACAAGGCCCGTCGCGTCTCCGAACGGACGGGTATCCCGATGCCCGGCGCCGAAGAGATCGCCGCAGACCGGGCGTCGGTCGAGAAGGTCGGCTTCGCGGCACTCGCGACGCGCCGTTACGTGTGGGGCACCGCGCTTCTCGGCCTGATGAGCTTCTCCGGCCTGCTGCTCACCTACGGGCTCAACACGTGGCTTCCGAAGATCATGGAGGACGCCGGGTTCAACGCGAAGGGGTCGCTGTCGTTCCTGCTCGTCCTCAACGGCGGCGCCATCCTCGGCGGCCTGATCGCCTCGAAGGTGGCCGACGGCATCGGACCGCAACGCGTCGTCGCCACCACGTTCGGTCTCGCCGCGCTGGCCCTGATCCTCCTGACTCTCGGCTTCCCGCTTCCAGTGCTCCTCGCGTCCGTCGCCGTCGCCGGAGTCGGCACCATCGGCACCCAGGTCCTGATCTACGGATTCGTCTCCAACTACTATTCGACGTCCGCGCGCGGCGCCGGGGTGGCCTGGTGCGCCGGATTCGGCCGGCTGGGCGGCATCTTCGGCCCGCTGATCGGGGGCGCGCTGATCAGCGCCGGCATCAGCAGCCAGGTGGCGTTCTACGTCTTCGCGGGCATCGCCGTCCTGGGCGGGATCGTGACGTTCTTCGTCCCGCGCCAACGGAATGCGGTTGCGAACACGAGCGAGGAGACCTACTCCACCGTCCAGGTGTCGTGACCGGTCAGCAACCGCTGTAGCGAACCGTCGTCGACCGGGTCCGTCTCCCGCGCGATCTCGTTCTGCAGGCGCACCATGTCGTCGTACGTGTCCCGCGCGACGCTGCGGAACACACCCGTCACGGTGTGCGTGAGATCCTGATCGGACAGCCTCGACAGTGCGTAGGCGTAGTCGGGGTCGTCGGTGTGGGCGTCGTGCACCACGATCTCGTCCCGGTCGACGTCGTCGGTCGCGACCACCTTCAGACCGAAACCCGATTGGACGACGCAGTATTCGCCTGAACCCCCGAACACGATCGGCTCACCGTGGACCAGCGGGATCAGGCGCTGCTCCGAACCGTCCTTGCGCAGGACGTCGAACGAGCCGTCGTTGAAGATCGGGCAGTCCTGGTAGATCTCCACGAAGGACGTGCCGCGGTGGGCCGCCGCCTGCCGCAGCACTTCCGTCAGCCCCTTGCGGTCCGAGTCCATCGCTCGGGCCGCGAACGTGGCCTCGGCGCCCAGCGCGAGGGACAGCGTGTTGAACGGGTGGTCGACCGACCCCAGCGGCGTCGACTTGGTGACCTTCCCGACCTCCGACGTCGGGGAGTACTGGCCCTTGGTCAGCCCGTAGATCCTGTTGTTGAACAGCAGGATCGTCAGGTTGACGTTCCGGCGCAGGGCGTGGATGAGATGGTTGCCGCCGATCGACAGCGCGTCGCCGTCGCCGGTCACCACCCACACCGACAGGTCGGGCCGGGTCACCGCGAGACCGGTCGCGATGGCGGGCGCGCGGCCGTGGATCGAGTGCAGACCGTACGTGTCCAGGTAGTACGGGAACCGGCTCGAGCATCCGATGCCGGAGACGAACATCAGGTTCTCGCGCCGAAGTCCCAACTCGGGAAGGAAGCTTCGGATCGTCGCGAGAATGACGTAGTCTCCGCACCCCGGACACCAGCGGACCTCCTGGTCCGACGTGAAGTCCTTGGCCTTCTGCGGTTCGTCGGTTCGGGGCACGTGCGCGGTGGCGCTCAGGCCCAGATCCGTACCGACCCGACTGATCATCCGTGTCACGCCGACTCCTCCTGCCGGGGTCCGGTCGATCGATAGGTCGCCGACGCGAGCGCGTCGGAGGTCTTCGCGAGTTCGTGCTCCCGCAACGTCCCGGCGAGCGCGGAGTCGATCACCTCGTGCAGTTCGTCGCCGAGGAAGGCGAGGCCCTTCACCTTGGTCACCGACTGCACGTCAACGAGGAACCGTGAGCGGAGGATCATCGCGAGTTGTCCCAGATTCATCTCCGGGGCGACGACGGTCGCGTAACTGCGCAGCACCGCACCGAGGTTCGCGGGTAGCGGGTTCAGGTTGCGCACGTGCACATGGGCCACCTTCTTGCCCTCACGGCGAGCACGCCTGCAGGCCTCGCCGATGGGCCCGTACGAACTTCCCCACCCGACGAGCAGCAGGTCGGCCTCCCCAGACGGGTCGTCGACGATCACGTCGGGAACGGCGATTCCGTCGATCTTGGCCTGGCGCAACCGGACCATCAGGTCGTGGTTGGCGGGATCGTAGGAGATGTCGCCGCTGCCGTCGGCCTTCTCCAGACCGCCGATGCGGTGTTCGAGCCCGGGAGTTCCCGGCACCGCCATGGCACGCGCGAGCGTCTCCCGGTCGCGGACGTACGGTGCGAACTCGCCGTCCACCGGCGGTGCCGTGTCGACGCCGGGGTCGATCCGGTCCAGTGCGGACACGTCCGGGACGGCCCACGGTTCGCTTCCGTTCGCGATGGCACCGTCCGACAGCAACAGCACCGGGGTGCGGTACGTGAACGCGATCCGGGCGGCCTCGACCGCCGCGTCGAAACAGTCCGCGGGTGAGCACGGTGCGATCACGGCCACCGGCGATTCGCCGTTGCGCCCGTACATCGCCTGCAGCAGGTCCGACTGCTCGGTCTTCGTCGGAAGACCGGTGGACGGTCCGCCACGCTGGACGTCGATGACGAGCAGCGGAACCTCCGTCATCACCGCCAGCCCGATCGCTTCGCTCTTCAGCGCCAGCCCGGGCCCGGACGTGCTCGTGACACCGAGCGCGCCGCCGATCGACGCGCCCAGCGCCGCGCCGATCCCGGCGATCTCGTCCTCCGCCTGGAACGTGGTGACGCCGAGATTCCGGTGCTTGCTCAGCTCGTGCAGGATGTCCGAGGCCGGGGTGATCGGGTAGGTGCCGAGGAAGACGTCCCGCGACGCCAGCCGCCCCGCGGTCACCACCCCGTAGGCCAGGGCCGTGTTCCCGGTGACCTGGCGGTACGTGGCCGGTGGGAGCGTCGCCGCCGACACCTCGTATGTCGTCGCGAAACTCTCCGTCGTCTCCCCGTAGTTCCACCCGGCCTTGAACGCGAGCAGGTTGCCCTCCGCGATCTGCGGCTTCTGCGCGAACTTGATCTGCAGGAACCGTTCGATGCCGTGGGTGGGGCGGTTGTACATCCAGGACAGCAGCCCGAGCGCGAACATGTTCTTCGCCCGCTCGCCGTCCTTGCGGCTCAGCCCGGCCGGTTCCACCGCGCCCGCCGTCAGCGTCGACATCGCCACCGGATGCACCACGTAGTCCTCGAGGGAGTCGTCGTCGAGCGGGCTCGTGGCATACCCGACCTTCGCGAGATTGCGCTTGGTGAACTCGTCGGTGTTCACGATGATCATGCCGCCGCGCGGCAGATCGGCCACGTTCGCCTTCAACGCCGCCGGATTCATCGCGACCAGGACATCCGGGCGGTCCCCGGCCGTGAGAATGTCGTAGTCCGCGATCTGGATCTGAAACGACGACACCCCGGGCAGCGTGCCCTGCGGCGCCCGGATCTCGGCGGGGAAGTTGGGCTGGGTGGCGAGGTCGTTGCCGAACGCCGCCGCCTCCGACGTGAACCGGTCGCCGGTCAACTGCATACCGTCGCCCGAGTCTCCGGCAAAGCGGATCGCCACCCGCTCCAGCTTCGTGGAGTTCGCCTCCGTCATGAATTCACCGAATCCTTCGACTCGTGTTCGCTCTGACCAGCAGCTTCTCACCTCACGTTACAAGCGTTCCCAATTTTCGCCAGGAAGACGCCGAAATAGCGCGTCGCGATACGGTGAGTGACGTGAGTGAGCCAGGGACTATCGAGTTCGTCGGACGTTCCCGCGAGCTCGCCGAACTCGAGGCGGCCCTGCACGAGACCGCCAAGAGTGCGCCCGTCGTCGTGGTCGTCGAAGGCGTGCCGGGCATCGGCAAGACCACTCTGGTGGAACGCTTCCTCGCCGCGCATTCCGACGTGCCCGTGTTCTCCGCGGTGTGTGCCCCGTGGGCGTCGAGCCGTCCCTTCGGAGTCGCCGAACAGCTACTGGGTGCGGCCGTCACGTCGCAGGAACCTCTCGACGTCGCCCGTGAATTCGTCACGGCGGTGGCTCCCCGCGCCGGTGACGCGCCGTTCGTCGTCGTGGTCGACGACGCGCACTGGGCAGATCTGGAGTCGCTGCAGTCGCTGACCTCCGCCGTGCATCTGCTCGACCGCCCGGCCGTGATCGTCCTCGTCACGAACCCGGATCCGCCCGACGGTGTTCCCGCGGACGTCCTCGATGTTCTCGAGCGGCACAGTCGCCATCGGGTTCGTGTCCGCCCACTCGATGCGTCCGACGCTCGCGCCCTCGCGAGCAGCCTCGCGCACGTCGACCTTCCCACCCCGGTCGCGCACCAGCTGGTCCAGCACACGGCCGGGAACCCGCGGCACCTCACGCAACTCCTCCAGGAGGTCGATCCTGTTCTGTGGGGACGCTGGCAGGCGATCCTCCCGGTGCCGCACACGTTCGCGGCGAAGGTACGGTCGCAGCTGTCCGAGGCCTCACCGCACGCCCGTGCGCTCGCCGAAGCGGCCGCAGTCCTGGCCGGGGATCCGAGATTCGCCGACGCCTCCGCACTCGCCGGCATCGAACACCCGGTGGATGCGCTCGACGAACTTCACCGGGCAGGCCTCCTCACCGCCGGTGAGCACCGCGGCGTGACCGTGCTGACCTTCCCGTCGCCACTCACCCGCGCCGCCGTGTACCACAGCCTCGGGCCGATCCGACGGCGCGACCTGCACGATCACGCCGCGCGGATCGTCGAGGACGAGGGCAGGCGCCTGGACCACCGCGCCGCGGCCGCCCCGTTCGCCGACCCGGCGCTCGCGGACGCACTCGACCGGTACTCCGCGAGCAGGGCGACGGTCGGGGCGTGGTCGGCGGTCGCGGACGCACTGATCAAGTCGAGCCGCCTCACCGCGGACCGGGGGGAACGCGAGCAGCGGCTGATTCGCGCCGTCGACGCCCTCCTCGGCGCCGGAAATCTGTCCCAGGCAGTGGCTTTCGCTCCGGAGATCGAGAGTTTCCCGGAGAGCCCGTTGCGCGACGCCGTGCTCGGCTACCTCGCGATCCAACGCGGTCGTCGCGCCGAGGCCGATGCGCTGCTCACCCAGTCCTGGACTGCTTGCGACTCGGAAACCGATCCGGCCACCGCCGCCTTGATCTGCCAGCGGCGCGTCCTCGACTCGCTGGCCCGCTGGCACGGACCGGACCTCGTCGAATGGGGTTCCCGGGCAGTCGCTCTCGTAGATTCGGCCGATCCGTCGGCCGTCGAATCCGCGGCGATCATGGGGCTCGGACTCGCCGCCACCGGCCGGATCGCGGAGGCGCGGGCACACTACGACACACTGTCCGCGAAGATCGCCCTCGGCGCCCAGTCCCAGCGCTTCGACATGGCGCGGGGCTGGCTCGACCTGGCGCTGGACGATCCCGAATCGGCACGCCAGGAACTCGAGAGCGCCGTGCCGACGGCGTTCCGGATGGGCTCCACCCGCATCTCGCTGTGGGCGCAAGCCTGGCTGGCGCGAACACAATTCGCGCTCGGCGATTGGAACGGCGCCATCGCCACCGTCGACCGTGCCGCGCACCAACTCGAGGATGCCACGCTCGATCTCCTCCGGCCCCTGGTGCATTGGACCGGCGCGCAGACGCACGCGCTGCGCGGGAACTGGCCGGCCGCACACGAGCATCTCCGGCTCGCCGCCGCGAGTTCGCACGACTACCCGATGATGTTCATCCCGTCCGCCCTGGCACGCGCCCAGTGCGCCGAAGTGGAGGCCGACTACGCCGCCGTCATCAGGGCGCTGGAACCCCTCACCCGTCTCGAACCCCGGGAGGGCGTCGACGAGCCCGGTTTCTGGCAGTGGCCCGACGTGTACGCGAACGCGCTCGTGATGGCCGGGCACGTCGACGCCGCGGACGCCTTCCTCACCCCGCACGAGGAACGGGCCGCGGAACGCGGGCACCGGTCCGCGATGGCGCGTCTCGGCTACGCCCGCGGTCGCATCGCCGGTGCGCGCGGCGACATCGACACCGCCAGAGACGTGTTCGAGAATGCGCTGACCCAACTCGACACCCTGCCCCTCCCCTACGACCGCGCCCGGGTGAACTTCGCGTACGGCCAGACCCTGCGCCGGGCAGGCAAACGGCGCGAAGCCGACGCCGTCATGCAGGCCGCCCGCGAAGGCTATTCCGCGCTCGGCGCCGCCTCCTACGTGCAGCGGTGCGACCGCGAACTGAAGGCCGGCGGCCTCAACGTCAAACGCAGCCGGTTCACGCTCGAGGAACTGACCCCGCAGGAACGGGCGGTGACCGAACTCGTCGCCGGCGGAGCCAGCAACAAGGAGGCCGCAGGCGAGCTGTTCTTGTCCGTCAAGACCGTGCAGTACCACCTGACCCGCGTCTACGCGAAGCTCGGCATCCGCTCACGCAGCGAACTCGCGGCGCAGTTCCGCGACCAGGAGTGACGTCCCTGGTGGCGGGAACCCACCCCGAGGGTGCCTGTTCCGGGCACCGCCGACCGGCCAGGCTGGATCTCGACCGAAGCAGCCGACCCTCCGGAGTACCGAGATGGATCACACGATCGACGCAGTACGAGCCGACCGCGACCTGAAGACCAAACACCGCGCCATGTGGGCCCTCGGCGACTACCCCGCCCTGGCCACCGACATCATCGCCGGCCTCGGCCCCGCCCTGGTCCGGGCGAGCCGGGTCAGGCCCGGTGACCGTGTCCTCGACGTCGCGGCCGGTTCCGGCAACGCCGCCATCCCCGCGGCGCTGTCCGGTGCGAGCGTCGTCGCCGGTGACCTCACCCCGGAACTGTTCGACGCCGGACGCCGCCGGGCCGCCGAACTCGGCGCCGAGGTCGAGTGGCGCGAAGCCGACGCCGAGGCGATGCCGTTCGCCGACAACGAATTCGACACCGTGATGTCCTGTGTCGGCGTCATGTTCGCCCCGCACCATCAGGAGAGCGCGGACGAACTCGTCCGTGTCTGCAGGCCGGGCGGAACGATCGGACTGCTCAGCTGGACCCCCGAGGGGTTCATCGGCCAGATGTTCGCGACGATGAAACCGTACGCACCCCCGCCCCCTCCCGGCGCGCAGCCGCCGCCGCTGTGGGGTCGCGAGGACCACGTCCGGGCGTTGTTCGGCCATCGGGTGACCGACGTCGTGGCAACGCGGCACACCGTCCGCATCGATCAGTTCCGGACACCCGAAGACTTCCGCGACTACTTCAAGACCCGCTACGGTCCGACCATCGCGGCGTATCGGTACATCGCCGACGACCCCGCCCGGGTGGCCGAGCTGGACCACGAACTCGCCGACCTTGCACGGCGTTTCGACCACGGCACCGACAGCACCGTGATGAACTGGGAGTACCTCCTGCTCACCGCGCGGAAGTGGTAGCGAGCAACCACGCGCCGGTCAGGCGTGCTGGGTGAAGCCGACCTGGCCGGGACGGCGGTTCGGGGCGTAACCG
>NZ_JARJBD010000387.1:0-504 GCF_029269925.1 Rhodococcus sp. T2V | reverse complement strand
CTGTGCCCGCGCACAGCCTGGGCGCTGCACGGGGCTATCGCTCAGTTCTCGAGGAGGAGGTGAAAGATCCGTGTTCAGTGGTCGCCGGCGTCGGCTGGCGCGTCACGGATCGTCGAATCCGCAGGGGTGGCTGTCCGCTGCACGCGGACCGTGGTGCTCGCCGACTCGTCTTGGCGTGGAGTCGATTTCGTGTCGAAGTAGTCACCGCCCTTGCGTGTGGCATTGTTGGTTCCCCGGCGGCGGTGCCGGGGTGCCGGAACCATGTGGGGAATGTGCTTGCGGCAGTGGATGTACGCCTCGTACACCGTGATCACCACCCACCGTTCGGACAGACGGCCGCCGCCGTGATCGGCGGGCAGGTCGGGCACCGCGGTCCGCAGGTCCTCGTCCTCCACGATCGAAGCGGAGCCGTTGATGTGCAGGCCGACGAGGTCACGAACGAAGTCCATGAGGAGGATCCCGACGTGCGGGTTTTCGGCGATGTTGCCGAGGCTCGCCATCACC
>NZ_JARJBD010000386.1:0-504 GCF_029269925.1 Rhodococcus sp. T2V | reverse complement strand
CCCAGCCGATCGCCGTCTCCCGCTACGATCTCTCGCCCGCCGAGCAGGCCGCGCTCCCCGCCGAGGACGCCCTCACACGCGCGGTCGCCCTCAAGCTCGACGACCACACCCCGCAGTCGACACAACCCCATCGGAAACACACGTCACGTAGCGGATCCGGTGCGTGATGCGGGACGTGCGTGTCCGACAGGGGATCCGCTGGTCGCGCACCGCACCTGACGTAAGCGTCAGAGCGTCCGGATCGCCCCGCGCCGCAGGGGCACCGGCCCCGCCGGGCTGCACGGACCGCGGTCGCCGCCGGTGTGGCGTCAAACCCCAAGGTCCGGGCATTAAAGTGCCCCGACGTCGGGGGGTGACGCCGGGACGGGGTTCCGAGAATCGAATTGGGGGGAGGATTCCCGGAACTGCGCAAAGAGTACACACCACGACCGACAGGAGAGCGTGCGGCTACGGTTCCGCGGTCAGGTCGACATCGGGCGGGGTCCACCCTTATTCGCGCATCCC
>NZ_JARJBD010000385.1:0-508 GCF_029269925.1 Rhodococcus sp. T2V | reverse complement strand
TGTTTCCGTCGCGCCACGTGTCCTTGATCAAGGCGCCGTGCGTGATGGGGGACGTACGGCTCCCCACCACAAGATCGCCTTGGCGGACTTCTCGCGCCTGGACCTTCACTGGCTTGTCCTGCATGCTGCGGACCCTACTCCCTAGGCCGTCGGCTCATCGGGCGTGATGGAGGTCGGTGAGAGCGATGAACGGGGGACCGAGGTGGCCGGTGTCGCTATTGCTCGTCTCGACTGGAGGTTCTCGGGGTCGTCCGTCCAATTTCGATGTGTGCCCGGATCCGCATCTGCGGCCGCGATAGCGGCGCGCAGCTCGGCCACCAGTACGGGCGCCGGTGGGCCGACGACGACGGGACCGCGTTCAACGTGATCGGGCCGACGTCACCGCCGCAGCCAGTGCACCGTTGGTGACGGTGTAGTTCCTCGGCCGTGCCAGTCGTGGCGAGCGTCCAGTCAGCGAAACTGTTTGTCGCTGATCTTGATTCCCTTATCGGTAGGCGCCTCAGAGGTG
>NZ_JARJBD010000384.1:0-514 GCF_029269925.1 Rhodococcus sp. T2V | reverse complement strand
TTCAACCCGGCGTCGAGGTACGGGCGGATCTGCGCGACCGCCTCGTCCGGATCCGACGCCACGATCCACCGCTTCGCGACCTGCTCGATCGGCAACGCATCCGCCGCCTTCTCCATCTCGATCGGATCCTCGATCGAATGCTTCTGCTCCGGCGTCAACGACAACGGCGCCCAGAACCGCGTGTTCTCGAGCGCCAACTCCGGATCCGTGTCGTACGAAATCTTGATCTCGATCATCTTGTCGATCTCCGCGACATCCCGCTCGGCCTTGGCCGCCCCCTCCGCGACCGCCGGCATCAACTTCTCCGTGTACAACTCCATGCCCTTACCGGACGTGCAGATGAACCCGTCACCGCTACGACCGGCGTACCGGGCCACCACCGGGCCGCCCGCCGCGATGTACACCGGGATCCCGCCCTCGGGCACGTCGTAGATCGACGCCCCCTTCGTGGAGAAGTACTCGCCCTCGAAATCGACCCGGTCACCGAGCCAGAGTTCCCGCATCAACCGGACCG
>NZ_JARJBD010000383.1:0-516 GCF_029269925.1 Rhodococcus sp. T2V | reverse complement strand
CGGGTAAGTCGGTGTTCCTGAAGTCGCTGATCGGTCTGCTCCGCCCGGAGCAGGGGTCGATCGTGATCGACGGCACCAACATTCTGGAGTGCTCGTCGAAGGAGTTGTACGAGATCCGGAAGTTGTTCGGGGTGCTGTTCCAGGACGGTGCGCTGTTCGGGTCGATGAACCTGTTCGACAACGTGGCGTTCCCGTTGCGCGAGCACACGAAGAAGTCCGAGTCCGAGATCCGCAAGATCGTGATGGAGAAGATGGAACTGGTCGGCCTGCTCGGGGCCGAGGACAAGCTGCCGGGCGAGATTTCCGGTGGTATGCGCAAGCGGGCCGGGCTGGCGCGGGCGCTGGTGCTGGATCCGCAGATCATCTTGGTCGACGAGCCGGACTCGGGTCTGGATCCGGTGCGCACCACGTACATTTCGCAGACGTTGATCGATATCAACGCGGAGATCGATGCGACGATTCTGATCGTGTCGCACAACATCAATCTGGCGCGGACGGTGCCGGACAACATCGGGA
>NZ_JARJBD010000382.1:0-519 GCF_029269925.1 Rhodococcus sp. T2V | reverse complement strand
TGATCGACCGCGGCGACCTGCCGGCGGCATTCGCCGAGCGCCTCCGGTGTGACGGTGCCGGCGTCGAGCCGGTCGGTGAGGTACCGAATCGACTGCTCCAGAACCAATCCCGGATTGCGCGTGTTGTTGCCGACCCTCCGGGTTTCGACCATCTGCCACCACTGGTCCAGCTCGGCCAGCACAGTGGGATCAGCGACCGCGATCCGCAAGGTGCGGTCGATGGACCGCGGATCGGTGATGTCCACCTCATCCACACCCGCTGCGCGGGTGAGGATCTGGCCGAGTTGATGGTTGGCGAGACCGTCGCCGCGGCTCCACCAATACGACACCATCACAGCCACCTTGCTCGCCGTAGCCAGCTCCCCCATCACACCTGTTTCCCTTCAGTAAGACGACCATGTTCGAGTTCATCCTCACAGCCCGGCACCGCCCCCACCGGTCCCGGGTCGGGGCTGCGGGACGGCGGGTCAGGCTGTGCGGCGGGCGGTGTCGGTGACCGCGCACATCGGGCACAACGTG
>NZ_JARJBD010000381.1:0-522 GCF_029269925.1 Rhodococcus sp. T2V | reverse complement strand
GCTTCTTCGGTTGCGATTCTCGTGCGGTGCTGCCGTACTCGCACGACCTGGCACGATTCCCGGCTTACCTGCAGCAGTTGACGATGGAATCGAACGGCAAGTCGGTACGGGCGGACGGGACTCCCGTCGGTGCGGCGACGGGTGAGGTGTTCTGGGGTGAGCCCGGAACCAACGGTCAGCACGCCTTCCACCAGCTGCTGCACCAGGGCACGCGGTTGATTCCCGTGGACTTTCTGGGGTTCGCACAGCCCCTCGCCGATCTACCGACCCTCGACGGGGTGGGGTCGATGCACGGGGTTCTGACGGCGAACATGCTCGCTCAGTCCAAGGTGCTGGCGTTCGGCAAGACAGCCGACGAGATCGCTGCCTAGGGCACCGAGACCGAGCTGATTCCGCACAAGGTGATGCCCGGCAACCGGCCCTCCACCACAATTCTCGGAACCAGGCTCACCCCGTCGGCCCTGGGACAGTTGATCGCCCTGTATGAGCACCAGGTGTTCGTGCAGGGAGTCGTGTGGGGTA
>NZ_JARJBD010000380.1:0-522 GCF_029269925.1 Rhodococcus sp. T2V | reverse complement strand
ACACAGGGACAGTCTCGAGCATCCAACCACCAATATTTGGCAGACACGCTCTAGGCAACTGGCTCCCGACGACGAACACCTCGGCTGGGATGATTGCCGCACCGCCGAGCTGCTTGACGATCTATAGCCCCGGGATGTCTGCAGTGCGGAACTCGATGGTCTCGATCCATTCTAGCCCAATGGGTTTCAGGACTTCCTACCTCTCCAGGACCTGCCGATCACGCACCGCCACACCCCGGACTTTTCAGGTCGACTTGACCAGTTGCCGCGGCAGGCCTCATTTCAATGGACGCAATGCCCGTTCGACGACGACCTTGCACACTATTCGGAACGCCCATCGGTGCCTGCGAAGAGGCCCTGGCCTAACTTGGCACTGAGCAGCCTCCGCGTCACGCGACCGGATCGTGAGTTGGCGGTTATAGAGGAAGTCAACGTGGCCGGCCCGCAGCAGGTCCGCAGATCGTCGAACCTGACTTGCACAGGTTTAGTGCCCCGGTCAGCGGGTCGGTAGGTCCAGCGCGG
>NZ_JARJBD010000379.1:0-528 GCF_029269925.1 Rhodococcus sp. T2V | reverse complement strand
TCGACGACACCCGGCCGACGGTGATCATCGCCTACACCATCAAGGGCCGCGGCCTACCGACTCAGGGGCACCCGCAGAATCATTCGTCGTTGCTGACCGTCGAGCAGTACGAACAACTCGCCGCCGAACTCGGGATGGACCCGAACAACCCCTGGGCCCGGTTCGCCACCGACAGCACCGCGGGTCGGGTCTGCGCGGCCTCCGCCGAATGGCTCTCGCGTGACCCGGTCGAACTGACAACCCCGCCCCCGGTCCCGGCCGACATCGGCCGCACCCCGTCCGGCACCTCCACCACCCAGGCCGCGCTGGGTCGAGTCCTACTCGACCTGTCGCGTCAGGCCCCGGACGCAGCGAAGCGGGTGGTGACGGTCAGCCCCGACGTGTCGTCGACAACGAATCTGGCGGGCTGGTTGAACAAGGTCGGGGTGTGGTCGCCGAACGAGCGCCGCAACTGGTTCGACGACGACGCCGAGACGATCATGCACTGGCGGGAAAAGCCCACCGGGCAGCACATGGAACTGGGCATCG
>NZ_JARJBD010000378.1:0-528 GCF_029269925.1 Rhodococcus sp. T2V | reverse complement strand
GGTTGCGCACCGACCCACGCCACTCCCGCGTGTCGGGATCCCAACTCGCGCATGCGTCACAGATCCGCTCGATCTGCTCGGGCGTCAAGATCGGTGGCGCCGCCCGGCCCGGCCGGCGCACCCGGATTACCGCCTGGCGACGCCCCTTGCGCCGCGCGACGTGCTCGAGCAGCGGCTTGTACCGGCCGCCTCCCCGATGGGTGATCCGATGCAGGTCCCGGCCGACGTCCACGCCGTTGAGCACGTGATAGTCGTAGCAGGACAGCACCGCACCCAGCCGTGCGGAGATCGTCGACTCGGCGAATCGGGCACCACGGCGCTCGATCGATACCACCCCCGGCTCGTCCCCGGTGCGCAACCACGTCAGGAACGCCCCGAAGTTCTCCAACGTCACCGCATCCCAGACCAGCCCGAACAGCTCCAGGAACTGCCACCACAACGCCAACGCCCGCGCGTAGGACTTCACCGTGTTCGGCGACACCTGCTGGGCCCGAAGATATTCCAGGTACTCCTCCGCCGGGACCACCG
>NZ_JARJBD010000038.1:0-83924 GCF_029269925.1 Rhodococcus sp. T2V | reverse complement strand
TCTCGCCGCGATACCACAGCAGGAAGACGACACAACCGAATCGACACATTAATTCTTTACAGTCACACTACTCGACGAATCTGATGTCCCAGACCCCGAAGTCGTCCTGGCCCTGGGTGAAGACCCTGTTGCACTCGGTCTACGACCAGCCCGACGCCGATTCCGTTCACGCCCAATATGATCGGATCATCGATGCTCTGTCGGAGAAGCTACCGAAGGTCGCCGAGCACCTCGATGCCGCACGGTCTGACCTGTTGGCGTTCACGGCATTTCCCAAGCAGATTTGGAAACAGATCTGGAGCAACAATCCACGATCGGTTAACCGGCCCTCGGGCGACACGATTCTGTCCGCGGCGTGAGGTCCGGGGCCGCCGCCCGGATGGGGCGCATGCTGATGGTGGCGGCTCGATTCACGAGAGGGGCAGACGATGGCCGTTCGGGTGCAGACGGCGGGCGACGGCTATGTGGTCAACGGCGAGTGGGAAGGGTGCGCGGCGGCGAACGCGTTCCTCAAACATCTGGCCGGGCGCGGGTTCAGCGTGGCGACGGTGCGGGCGTATGCGTTCGATGTGCTGAACCTGGCGCGGTTCCTGATCGACCGCGACCTCGAATTGGCGGCGGTGACGTCGGTGACCGTGTTCGAGTGGATCGATTGGCAGGGTGTGCGCCGTGATCCTCGATCCGGTGCAGCACCGAGGAACGGGCGGCAGCGGACGACGGCGGCGTCGACGATCAACCGGCGGGTCGCGGCGGTGCGGGCATTGTTCGAGTACCTGGTGATGACCGGGGTGCGCGCCGACAATCCGGTTCCCTCACCCCGGCGCGGGCAGGGCCTACGGCCGACGGCCCGGGGACTGCTCGGGCATCTCGGGCCCGGCCGGCCCCGGGCCGGGGGCCGGCTGGTGCGCCAGCCGCGGTTGCTGCCCGAGTCCCTCGACGCCGACGCGGTGGATGTGTTCGTCTCGTCGCTGCGCACCCATCGGGACCGGGCGATGGTGTGGGCGATGCTGTTCGGCGGTCTGCGCAGCGCCGAGGTGCGGTCGCTGCGGCTGGCGGAGGTGGATTTCGGTCGACGCCGGCTGCGGGTTCTCGGTAAGGGTTCGAAGGAGCGGGTGGTACCGGTCGATGCGGTGTTCTTCACCGAGCTGTCGGCCTATCTGCGTCTCGAGCGGCCACCGGGGTTGGCGACACCGGAGTGTTTCGTGGTGCTGCGCGGCCCCACCCAGGGGGCGCCGGTGACCGAGGCCGGGCTGCGGTCGTTGTTTCGCCGGCACCGAGAGCTGTCCGGCGCCGGTCGGGTGCGTCCGCATCGGCTGCGGCATACCTACGGCACCGAACTCGCCTCCGCGGGAATCGATCTGATGGTGCTGCGGGAGTTGATGGGGCACGTGTCCCCGGAGACCACCGCCGGATACGTGCACCTGTCGATCGAGCAGCTCGCCGCCGAATACGGCGCCGCCCGGGCCAGTCTCGCCGGGGCACGGCGATGACCACGGCGTGGCCGACCGTAGTCGACCCGGATACGGTGCTGGCCGGCTATCTCGACCACGTCGCCACCCTCGGGCTGGGCGGAAGGGCCGTCCGCGGCCGCACTCGCACCGCGACCGCGTTCCTGGCCGCGCACCCGGATCTGAATGGATGGCCCGGCCGGCATCGGACCGGCTCACCGAACTTCGCAGCACCGGGGCGTGGCCGCTGTTGTGTCACGTCATCGGGCGAGGCGAGCTGCGACTGGACCTCGAGTTCGCCGCCGTCAAGAACCTCACCGGACTCGGCAGCGCGCTCGAGGCCCGCGACCCGGACGGGTTCGCCGCGGCCCGCACCGCCGGACTGGCATTGGGCTGGACGCCGTCCTGGGTGGAGACCGTCCTCGGCGAGTGCCTGGCGGTGCTGCTCGCCTGGCACGGCGGATCCGTCAACGGCATCACCAACGACACCGTCGACGATTTCGACACCGCATTGGCTGCAACACAATCTATTCCGCCAACATCGCGCCGGGCCTACCGCAACCGGATCGCGAGTCTTCGGCAGATGCTGTTCGAGGCGAGCATCGTCGACATACCACCGCGGCGGCGACCCTGGGCCCGTAGCTACGCCCAACGCTTCGCCGACGTTCCGATGGCCGAAGCGATCCGCGCGACGTTGCTGCGTTACATCACCGTCCGGGCCGCGGTGCTTCGCCCGAAATCCGTCGAATCCCTGATCAACGACCTGCTGCCGTTCGCGGACTACCTCACCACCCACCACCAGGAGCTGGCAGGCCTGCACCAGCTGGACCGCAGTCACATCGAGGGCTTCCTCGTCTGGAACCGCACCCGCACCTGGCGTGGGCAACGCGCCGACGCCGGCGCCGGACGCACCATCTCGACGGCCGTGATCCAATCGACGGTGCTGAGTCTGCGCAACCTGCTCGACGACATCACCGCATGGGGCTGGGAACAGGCACCAGCCCGCCGGCTGGTCTTCGCCGCCGACGTCCCCAAACTCGACCAACCGTTACCCCGCGCACTGGCACCCGACGTCGACGCTATGGTGATGAACTCCGTTGCTTTGCTTGAGGATCCGTTCGCTCGCATCGGGTTGACGGCGCTCCGTGGGGCGGGGTTGCGGGTCGGGGAACTGCTCGATCTCGAACTCGGCAGCGTCGTCGACTACGGCCCGGCCGGGACCTGGCTGAAGGTGCCGCTGGGCAAACTCACCACCGAACGGATGGTGCCGCTGTCGGCGGCCACCGTCGCGGCGCTGGACGAGTGGACCAGCGGGCGCGGCGTCTGCCGACCACTGCCGCATCCACGCACCGGAGCGCTGACCGATTTCCTGTTCGTCGCACACGGCCGCCGCCTCAGCCAAACCCGGCTACGCAACGGGCTTCTCGCCGCCGTCGAACGGTCGGGGCTGCGCGGCGCCGGCGGTCGGCCCCTGGTCGTCACCCCACACCAGCTGCGGCATACTTGGGCCACCGAACTCGCCAACGCGGGCATGAGCCTGCAGGCGTTGATGGCGCTGCTCGGGCACGTCACCCCACAGATGACGATCCGGTACACCACCCTGGCGTCACCAACGCTGCGCGCCGCCTACGACCAGGCCATGGGCAAAATGCGCCGCCAGTTCACGCTCACCCCGGTCGGCAAACCCATCGTTCCCGACACCGTCAGCTGGCTCGGCAGCGAGATGCTCAAGACCCGTGTCGCACACGGCTACTGCTCCCGCCACGAAGCCGCCGGCGCCTGCCCCTACGCCAACATCTGCGAAACCTGCGACAACTTCGTCTCCGGACCCGAGTTCCGCGACGCGCTCGAGGCGCAACGCACCGACATCCAGGCCCTCGAAACCGACGCCCGAGACCGCGGCTGGTCCGACGAAGCTGCGCGCCACCACCGCGTCGCAGACGCTCTCACCGACCACCTCCACCGTCTCGACCGCTGAACCGAAACAGGCAACCTGGGGTTGACCCACACGCGAGGGCCGGTTAAAGGAGCGCCTCAACAAGGAAATCCGCAGGCGAACCGATGTGGTCGGAATATTTCCGGATCGTACCGCCCTGATCCGTTTGGTCGGCGCCGTTCTCGCCGAGCAACACGACGAGTGGATCGAAGGGCGCCGCTATCTAGGCCTCGACGTCCTCGCCCGCTCCCGCGGCGAGAACGCCACCACTACCGAACTACAGCAGGAGGTGACCCCCGCGGAACTGACCGCATAACCCCATGAGGAGTCACGCGCTGACCTCGTACACCACGCCCCGGGACTTGACCGAAAGGCCATGGCACGGGTTCTGCATCGGGAAGCCACTGCACTGTCACCCTCGACTGCGGCAGTGGCCTCGTCGAAGCCATCACGGACGATTGAGTAGCTCGGATCGTCTGCGAGAGCTGGTGCAAGCTGCTCAAACATGCTGCTAATGGATTCGACAGGGAAGGCTCGCGCCCGCGGCAGGAGGTCTACGAGCCGCTTCAGGTGTTCCATTGCTTCGGATCGGTCAAACATCCTTGCGTCGGGCGATAGGTCCGGCAGGGCCTCGTCCGCGGATACAAGTTCGGCGACCTTGCTGGGGGCGGTGAGGCCAGTTGGCGTGGGGCTAAATTCTGGCCAACGCGGGTGGAGACACAGCTGCGCGCGCGTGGCAAGGAGTCCTGCGTGCGAATCGGGTAGGTTGTCTCGTCGGTGTCCGAAAGCAGCTGATCGATGTGCTTGCGCATGCGTAGGTTGTAGTCGCGGAGTTCATTTGGGCTACACGTGGCAAGGTCTCGCACCCAGCCACCGCCCCAGTACATGAGGAGCACACCCGCATCCTCAATAACCGCCGGCGATTCCGAGTCAAGAGCGAAGTCCATCGCAGCTCGGATATGTCCTTCTACGCCATCGAGAGAATCCATGCCGCGCAGACGAGCGACTGAGATCTCGTATCGGGCGCGGAAGGTCACTTCATCCTCAGAAGCGTCTTGCGTCGGAAGGAATTGACCCGTGTATTCAAGCCACTCCGGTAGATCAGGTTTGGCAGCTGCGTCGAAGGTTGCGTGGCGTAGTCCTTGCCGTACTTGAGACAAGTCGCCAAATGACAGTAAGGGTGCATTGCGGTGGCGAAGGCCAGACAGAATGTCGTTATACCACCGCGGAGCGGTCTCATCGTGCTGCTCCGGAACCATGGCGGCGGGCAGGTCGAGGTCCTTTTGAGCAACCCAGACGAGATCGGGTTCAGCGAGGAAGGTTGCGATGTCCTCACCCACGAAAATCTCAAGATTTACCTGGTGCTCGGCGCGGGCATGTTGTTGCAATTCATGCTTCTTAGCCGCAGAGATTTCGTGTACGGAGAAAAAGGCGACGTTCTCAACCGAGGAGGAGTTAGGTCGACAGATGCTGGCCAGGTCGCCCCTGATCTTCGCTGGAAGGCCAGTGCGTTGCACGGTGCATGCCACCGCCACAGGGCGGCTGGTAGCTCGACCGACAAATCCAGCCGCGCCGGGCAATTCCTCCGGAAGGCGCGTGTAGTAGGTCTCGGTGTCTCGGCCTTGATCCCCACCGGCGCTTGCCGGGCCGATCGAGAGAAGGATGTTGCTGCTGATCCTGCGTCGAGCGATCCGGGTGCAGATCTGCTCGAACTTGTGGTGCTCGTTCCGTGCGGCCAACTGTTCGAGTTGGAATCGGATGAAGGTCTCCGCTGAGGATGGATTCGACACATTCACATTGTCGCTGTCTACCGGGGTAGGCGTCGCACAGATGGGGTTATCCTACGGACTGAACGTTTGCGATGCTGCCCGCCCCGTGTAGGTATCCCCCGGCGGGTGCGCCAACCTGCGACTCGTGGCGCATCGACACTGCTGAACGTCGGTGACGGGCATTTCTCTCCGTGGCCCATTGTAGGTTCCACGTAAAGATGTGAGAGGCACACTCGCCTGAACTGCGTATTTCCGGCAAACATGGCGGGTCCGGTCTTCCGGCTAACTTGTCGGAATTCTCAAAGACGTTTCTCGGAACGCCGACGCAATACCGCGCACAGCTATCGCATGCTGAAGGTGCGCCCCACGTCGACGATGTAGCTGTAGGCATCCACGATATCCGTCGAACCAGCAGCGATAGTGGCGACGCCAGCGCCAGCCGCAACTATTGCTGCCGACACTGGGTCGTGCTTGCCGACAAGTTCCCATGCTGCGCCAGCAATCCCGAGTCCGAAAGTCGCCATCTGATTTAGATTCCATGCCCTCTGGGCGGTTCGCCGAAGAGAGAACGCTCTGTCTTGTAATTCTTCTCTGCGGTCTTGCAGCAAAATGGTGCGTTCCGCAGGCGGAAGCGGACCGAGCTCGATCAAGAATCTCCGGCAATCACGCATGTATGACTGGTATTGCTCGCGGTGTTGATCGCGAAAGTCGAGAATCTCGTCGAGGGGGACACTCTCCAGATTGATGGCGACTGGTTCGATGTCCAGCGAGACCAGGTGACCTGCCGATGGCATCGGTGAGCGGCTCAAAGTCTGCATGAGATCCGCCGTCCGACTCCATTGGGAAGTTACGGGGTGCAAGGACAGCCCCTGTCGTCGACCAGCTGATCGAGCTAGCTGTGCGAGGATGACCAGGATCGTCGTGCGAACGGCAGGGTGGAGAGGAATAGAGACTCCGTCTTCTGATGGCCGAGCGAGATCGCGTTCCTGAAGTTCGTTGACGAGCATCTGTGCCAACCCAATGTCGGCGTCCCAACCCATTCGACTCGCCGAAAGCTCCTGATAGTAAGTGCCATCGGTGTTCAAGTCATCGAACGCACCGTCGGTGATGAGGTTGACGATCACAGTCGCGAGGTCCTCGGTCATCTGCTGATCTACGAAGGTCTCGGGCTCGAGCACTCGTAGGAGTCCTTGTTCGCTCATCGGTCCGGCAAGGATTGGGTCAGCCAACTCCGGGCGGTGGGTCATGTATCGCGGGAGAAGGATCGAAACATCGTCGAAGAACAACAGCAGCGGCTTCAGACCGTTACTCTCGGCCTCATTCCAGTACGGAGCCGGGTAGTAGTACGCCGTTTCCACTCTTACCTCGACCTCCTCGTCGCCCCCGGTCACGCCGTCAGTCTCGTCGCCACCGACACGAAATTTGGAATCCGACACGCCACCGGACGTGAAATCTGGAACCGACACGAGACCGTGGAACCTACAGCAGCAGCTGTAGGTTCCGCCCGAACTTGTCGGCTGCCGACACTACTGACCTGCGGATACTTACCATCATGTCAGTGGCAGATTCTCGCAGTCTTGTCGAAGTCCCCGGTTGTGCACTCAGATCCGGATGCAAAAGCCGAGGTCAGGGCCGGATGAGTGACACGAAACTTGGAAAGTGACACGAGAGTGACATGAAATTTGGAAAGTGACGCCGCTCCGTGGAACTGTAGGTTCCCGCCTAAAGGTTCGACTTGCGGTGTCCTTTCCTGGGGGTTTGTGGTCGGTTCTCATCGTTTGTTCGGCGTCTGCTTCTCATGGTTCGTTCGTTTTCTTCTCGGCGTGTGCTGGTTGGCGGGTCTGAGGATCTGTGTGGCTAGCTCGACGGTGTCGGGGTAGATCGCTGCGTGGGTGAAGCTGTCGTGATCGGTTTGGATGCCGAGATAGTGGTTGCGGGTCTGTAGCCGGAGCAGCCGGTATCGCCAGTGGTGATCAAGGGCGGTCGTCGAGGCCGGCCAGGGCGGGACGGCTTTGACCGCGCTCGCGTAGGCGAGTGTCACTTGCTGGGGTGTGTGATGGCGCAGTAGCTGGTTAGTGCGGCGTTGGGCTGTGATGATCTCGGGGGAGGCGGACAGATCGAGCTGGGGGCTGTCGGCGTCGCCGATCCAGATCCCGTGGCGTGTGCAGACATTGTGGTGGACGGGCAGGTGGACGGGGACAGGTCCGCGGATGCCGCGGCGGATGGTGCATCGTCGGCAGGCAATGGTGGCCCGGAGCGGGCCTTGGATGTCGGGGTCGCCGAAGGCAGGCAGTGCGTGGGCGAGGTCGGCGGGAGGTTTGCCGGTGAGGTGGGCGAGCGCGAGCAGCGCCGCGCCGGTTGCGGGGACGAGCATGTGGTGGCGGGCGCGGTCGTCGTGGTTTTTGGTCTTCGTCGAGAACCACGGGGGCAGGACGGCGAGGACCTCGGCGAGGGTGAGGTGGTTGGCGTCGGCGAGGCGAGTCAGGTAGGAGACGAGGGTCTCCCCGTTGACCGGGGCGGCCGACCGCGGCAGCACCGGCGTGCGTTTCGGCTTGTGAGAGAACGGGTTCGGTGGCACCGACGAGTTCTGCGTTTCCGGGGGAGGTTGCTCGTGTCGGGGCGGCAGGAGGCGGGCCACGTCGCGGTAGAACGTGGTCGCCCCGAGGCTGTCGAGGCGCGCACACAGATCGGGTTGTCACACACTTCGTGCAACGCCACCTCGTCCTCCAGGAGGGGTCGACCGAGTTCGATTGCCAACGCGTATCTGTGGGGGGCGCACCACCCGTTGCTTGCCATTGCGCGAGATCCAAAATGCTAGTGGAGTGACGATATTCCAGAAGTGCGGAATTCCCCCAACAGTCCTCGCTGGTCCGACGAACCGGTTTACGAGGTCGGTGCGCGTTCTGGACACTCCCAGGGCACCTTCAACGGGTCGGAGTTCGCCTCGGCGATCTCTCGGAACGTACGCGATCGTGACAGGCTAACGACTGACGAATCAGCGGGAACGATCACGGCGTACCCGTTGTCGCGTGACCACCGTGCCGGAACAAGAACCCAGAGGTCCCTTCGCGCCACGAGAGCCCGGAAACACTCGTAGCGGAACGCCGGAGGCTCCCCCGGCTGGGCCTCAACGAGCGTCTCCGCGATCAAGTTTCTCGGCACATCCAAGCGTTCATCAGTCACCACCGACACGACCGACTCCTTCGCCCACAGATCGTGCGCCAGGGTCTCCGCATCGCTGTTGCCGAGCCGGGAGGCGAAGGAGTTCATCACGGCGAAGAGCGCCAGGAGAACAACTGCGATCGCCAGAATTTGGCTCACCTGAGCCCGGGCGGTCGGTGGCGGCTTGGGTGATGCAGGCTCGGTCGACGAGGCGGTCAGCACCCAGTATCCAGCGATCGTCAGAATGCCACCCAATCCGAGCACGGCGGGCGAAAAAACCCAGGAAACCACGGCGATATCGGGTGTGAGCCAAGGAACCACGACCCCAGCGATCCCGGTGCCGATGAGCGTGGCCCCGAGCGCAAGCCCGGTTCGGCCGACGATGCGGACGAGGCCCGGCCGCTGCCCGGACTTGATATAGCTGCGCGCATAGTCCCCACCCCAGACTGCCGCGAACCACCCGACCAGAAGAAGCAGGAGCGGGGCATACAGAACGCCGACACTCCCCAACACATAATCACTGGAGCTGAGCCCGAGGGCATCACAATCGACACCGAAAAAGGCGAGCTTCTTGCGGGTATAGACGTACCCGAAGTAGTAACACAGCGCCGTAATGATCGTGGTCGGCGCCACAACAGCCCCGATCACACCAATCCACCTATGAAGCACCGCCGGCGACGGCGCTGCCGACTCGTCACTCATCGGACGATTTGACTACGAGCCGCTGGGAGCGGCTGGCGGCGCACTCGTCGTGGTGCCCTCGTCCTCCGGCGGCAGGGGTGGCAGCATTGTGTCGTTGGTCGGCTCTGTCGGTACGTCCGGCACCGTCGGTACGTCCGGCACCGTCGGTACGGACGGCACCCCAAACCCGTCTCCAGGATCCACCGGCCTAGAACCCGGTTGGCGGGTTGGCCGCACCTCCAAGGTAGGGAAGGAATCTTCGTGATCCTCAGAGTCCAACGTCGCCTGCTGCGGCGACGAAGCGACCTCCGGGACCGGCGGCGGCGACGAAGTAACCTCCGGGACCGGCGGCGGCGACGAAGTAACCTCCGGGACCGGCGGCGACGAAGTAACCTCCGGAACCGACTGGGGCGGGATCTCCGTGTCCTCACGACAGGCAACGAGAACTGCCACCGAAAATGCAAGCACTGCGGCACCGACAGCCCGCGAAGCTACCCTCACGGCTCCTGTCCCATCGCTACTCGTGGATCGCATCGGAACTCCCAAACCCGAAATCTCGCGCTGAGATAAACACTGCCAGTGACGAGCCGTAGCTCAACGCGTAGTCGACTACCTGACTTTCCAGCAGCGTGCTCGGAGGCAGGGAGCTACCGCCCCGCCCCGAGGCCGTAAACGGAAAGGGCGTGTTTGCACCCCCGGACCCCAGCCGACGGGACGACTACCACCTCCACGCCGACCACGTTTTGCAGGATTTGTACCGCCTGAAAAATGCCCGCAACCACTGCCCTATCGGTGGCCCATCACGCGAACCGTCGACTGTGTCATTGTTTCGCCGGTCCTTGAGTATTACTGCTGGTCGGAGCGCGATTGTGGCGGCCGCGGGATCCCGCGGCTTTCTGCGTGGTCGGGGCAGAGGAGATCCGGAGTGACGGTCCAACTCGACGCCGAGGAGCAGGCCGATCGACAGTCACTCTCGGTGTCGACGGCAGAGACGAAGTCCTTGCCGAACTCGAGCACCGCGACATCATTCCGGAGTCAGTCATCGACGGGAAAGCAACGATCACCGATCCCGAGGGGCAATCGGATCACGATCGCGGCGCATCACCTCGCCGTAGCCTGAGATCGGCGTCCAGCAGACCCCGCCCGTCAGCTCGCACCAGTGCCCCACGCAAGTGGTCACCCCACTCTGCCGGGCTCATCCCACCATGTGCAGGCGAGTAGCCGACTACCTATACGAACAGGCTCTGAAGGAAGCAGGATGTACATGGTCGAGCTCGTTGATCGCGGGAGGAGCGTCGAATCGTGGACCCCGTCTCATTGATTGTTGCCGCGGTGGTCGCTGGCGCGGCGGCAGGGCTGCAGGAGCAGGCGCAGGCGACCGTCCGTGACGCTTACCAGGCGTTGAAGCGGTTGGTTCTTGAGCGCCACAAAGTGGACGTGGAGCCGGTCGAGCGTAAGCCTGAATCGGAGGCCAAACGCGATTCTTTGCGCGAGGACCTCCGCGACGCCGGTGTTGCCGATGACACGGTGGTACTCGACTCGGCCCAGCGAGTCGTCGACGAGGCGCGCAACCATCAGGCCTCTGTCGCAGCGGCCCGTGCGGTCGGGATTGACCTCGACGACGTTGCTGCGGGGTTCATGCGCTTCGCCCGCATCGATGTCCGCGGCCAAGCAACCGCCGTCGATATGGATCGGGTGCAGGCCCCCGGTGGCATCACCGTTGAAGACATCAGAGTCGACGGAGGTAGCTCGCCGAGCGACCCTCGATAGTGGTCGACCGCGTCCCGCTCGCCGCACCGCTTCTTGCGTTCAGTGAGCTCTCGGCCGGCCGCGACGTCAACATCCATGATCTCAATGTCACCCTGTACCAGGGCGTCGCGCACGCCGAACTCACCGATCTGCGCTATGCCGTCAAGGACTTCTCCCGCGAACTTGCTTTGGTGGACGGATTCGTTGGCCGGCGCGAGCTATTCGCCGAAGTCGCCGCGTTCCAGGACGGCCACACCTGCGGCTACATACGGGTGACGGCCGATGCTGGGCTGGGCAAGACCGCCTTCGCCGCGGAGGCTGCACGCCGATTCTCCGCCGAAGCCTTCTTCGTGGACGCCGGGCGGGGGCTGACCACCACCGCGCAGTGTCTCGGCCACCTATGCGCCGTCCTCATCCTGCGATTCGCCCTTCCATACGACCGGCTGCCAGTCGGTTTCGAGGACTCATCGTTCTTCAGCCATATCCTGACTCAGGCCGTCGACGCCGCCGTCGGTGGTCCGCTCTGGATAGTCGTAGACGCGCTGGACGAGGCCGCCGACCCTGGCCCCGCGGGCAACGTCCTGCTCTTGCCGCCAGCACTTCCGGCGGGAGTATTCGTGCTCGTCACCCAACGGCCCGGGGTCGTGCCACTGCGCACCAGCCCGGATACCGCCGTCGCAGACTTTGTCATCACCAGCGACTCGCCGGACGACCTGGCTGATCTGCGCGAATTCCTCACCGCCAGGGCAGTACGCGCCGAGATCGCGGACCGGCTCGCCGCAGCGGCCCCGCCGATGCCGGCCGAGGTGTTCATCACGCGCGTCTTCGACGCGAGCCAGGGCAGCTTCATGTTCGCCAGCTTCTTATTGGCCGACATCGCCGACGGGTCCCGAGGTGTTAATGCCGCCGACCTAGCCGCGTTGCCGCGAGGACTGTCCGGCTACTACGCCGCGATGTGGCGGCGGATGGCTGCGGTGGCCGAACGGGACGGCCCCGAGCAGTGGGAACGCCTCTACCGCCCGGCCATGGAGCTACTCGCCGCAGCCGGCGAGCCCGTCACCGCCGATTGGCTTGCCTACCTCCTGCAGGTGCCAATGCCCGACATCCGTCGCCGCGTGCTGCGCGCCTGGCGCCGGTTCATCGTCGCATCGGGCGAACTGGGGCACGAGCGCTGGCGGTTCGTGCACCGCTCCTTCCACGACTTCCTCGTCGACCAGGACGAGGTGTACCTGACAGAAGTCCACGCCAAGGTAGCCGGCGTATTCGCCGATCCCTCCACCTGGACAGTGTTCGACGGCTACGCATCCCGCCACCTTGTCATGCACCTAGCCGGCTCAGGCGACTTGATTGGCGCGCTGGAATTGATCCGCAGCCACGACTGGTACGCCGCGCAACTGCAGCTAGATCCGACCGCAGGCCTAATCCGCGCCGACGTGACGACGGTCGCTTCCGCCGTCGGGGCCGCCAACAAGGCCGACGCGACAGCTGCTTGCCCCGCACGCCTGCTTGGCGATGAGATCGCGTTGGCGCTCTACGCCCACACATTCACAGGATTCCGACGCAGCATCCATCCCCGCACTTTGCGCTTACTCGTGCAGGCCGGTGTACTGACGGATGCCCAGGCCCTCGCGATGCTTGACCGTGACCCACGCGCAGGCGGGAGGGGCAGAGCACTCACCGCCCTGATTGACGTTCTGCGTGACGAATTGCTCGACGAGGCGTTGCGCATCGCATTGACGGTGCAGCCGACAGACGACCGAGCGGACGCCCTGCTAGCCCTGTCTGAACGGATGCCCGCAGAAGTGGCCCAGCCGATGCTGTGGGCCGAGCTGGGCGCGCTGTTGGAGCGTGCCGAGAAAGAGGGCGGCATGCTTGACAACCTCGGCGCGTTCCTGGCCGCCGTGCCGAGGAACGATGCCATTGAGCGGGCGTTGGCGTCCGTCCATACCGTCATCGCCCAGGACACCGACCCCGGTCGACGAGTGACACGTCTTGCCGCCTTGGTGAAAGAACTACGCTCACAGTTCAAGATCGCCGATTCCGCGGCCGCAGTGCTGCGCGACTCGTTGGAGCGCGCCGATGAGCTGACCCCCTACGGGCTGACCCCGTACACAACGGCCCTGGCCGTGTTGCCGGCCGAAGATCACGCCGACGTGCTCGCCGCCGCGCTGCCCCTCGCGTACGGGGAAAGCGATCCAGCTTTCCGCGCCGCAAGCCTGACGACTCTGGCGCCCTATGCCGCCGAGTCCGCCGTACACCACCGCGTGATTGCCGATGCTCTCGCGGCGTGCCAGGAGATAGTGGACCCATTGAGTCGAATGTATAGACTCGGCGCGCTGCTCGCGGTCGCCCACGACCCTGACACACAAGCCGCGATCCTCGCCGCCGTACACGAAACTGCACCAGCCATCGCCCATCCGTGCGACCTCGCCAGGGCGCTTGCCCCAATCATCGCCCTGTCCGTCCCGGAGGACGCCGACACATTCCTCGAAGAGATTGAGTCCGCGCTACCCAGCGCCGACCCGCTGGACTGGGTCAACGCGTTGATTGCGGCCGCCAGCGATTTCGCCGCAGGCGCGCATCATGACCGGCTGCTGCACATCGCCCTGCAACAGGCCCGGACGATCCCCGCCGACCTCACCCGAGCCCAGGCTCTACTGAACGTGGCCATCAACCTGCCCGTTGAGCAGGCGAGTCCGGTCGCCGTCGAAGCCGTGCGGATTCGAGGGGGTCTGCTCGCCGTGGGCGAGCAGCAGCCGGACAGCATTGATCGGACGCTGCTGCTCGCCCGTCTCGCACAGGCATTGGACGGCGACCACCGTGCCGCCGCAGTCCAACTCGCCGAAGACCTCATCGACACCGAAAACGACCCATATAAACGGGAATACAACCGGGGACGCGCCCTAGCCGCGCTGCGACCGGTCGTGTCCGGTCCGCGCCGCGCCGCCATCCGCGACGAGCTGCACGCGCTGTGGGATGAGGTCGACATACCAGGCGAGCGAACCGAACTGGGGCTGGCGGTGCTCGAAGACACCGCCGAATCCGATTGGGAACCACTATTCCATCGCGTACTCGAATCGGCAGAGCAGATCGAGCCGGCGGACATCTTGATGACGGTCTTCTTCTACAACGAGATCGGAATCGAGACGCCATATAGCGTTTCGCCGCTCCTCGGCCGAATGACCAAGGCGCTGGTAGAACTCCTACAGCGCGACCGCATCCCGGCGCGCCGCCAGCGGCTCGTTGACAAGGCATGCGACGCGGTCTACGACACCCCCGATGAGCTACAGCCCGACGCTCTACGGGCCGTGGCCCCGTTCCTCGACATAACGCAATGCCACCGGATACTCAACGACTACCACCTCATTTTGAGCGACCCCGAGCGCCGCGCAGTCGTCGAAAGCATCGAGGGGATAATGTCACGCGAAGCAACGCTCGCCGACGTTGCGGCGCAGCGTGACATGGCATCATCGCACCATATCCCCAGCGACTCGGGCCCTTCAGACGACGCAGCGACGCTCTCACTCAGCGAGGACTCGGATAGTGATGAAACCAGCGATGGGAACACCACCACCATCACGATGGAATGCTCGTTAACCGACGATCACCTCTACGGGTTAAGCCGTCAACCAGACCAGAAAGTCGTCGCAGTAGAGTTGGGCCCCGAAGCTTCCAGCTACCCCCCAGAAGAACAACGCGAGATCGAACTCGGAGGCATCCGGCGTTGGATAGCTGACATGGCCGCCACCGGACAGCCCGAGATCCTCAAGGACCTCAACTTGGCGCAGGATTTCACCACCGGACGACACTGGCAACGGGCCATCACCGCGATACTGCTCCGACTTGCTGAGCTGACTTCGATCGAAGAGGCACTGGCGCGGGCCGACACCATCTGGCCAGACGGCTTCCCCCCGGCTGCGACCGCCACCTTCGCCGAATATCGACCCGACGATACGATCCTCGACGCGCTCGCCGCAGCGACTGATCCCGGCACCCGGGCCGTCGCCATCGCGACATATCTGCGCACCGCGCCGCCCCGGCAGCGCGCCCGCGCCCAACGCACGCTTGACGACGCGGTCTCTGACTGGCAAGCCAACAAGCCGCCACGCAGCGACGAGTTAGCAACTGAGCTACTAACCACCAATGTGCTCACGCCGACGCTGAGACTACGGCTCGTCAGGCACCAACTCGACCAAGCGACGACCAGGCAGGAACTCCTACAGGCCACTACCACCGCGCTGCAGGCGATCCTCGATGCCGGCGGGCCAGGGACCGCTCAGACCATCGCGGCGGCAATCCGGGACATCTCCGCCCGCTGGCCACCCTGAAAGTAGATCCTGACACCCGATATACCGCCCTTTGCTGCACACCGAAACTCACCCCGACTGGATCAGCAAATCGGTGCATTCGGGCTTAGCGATCGTACTGCCCTACCAAATGCCCAACCGCAGCTCCGTGCCCGCCAAGTCGTGCGCTCGCGGCCCAGCCCGGGGCGCCGTAGAACGGGTTCCGGGGGAGTGTCCGATTAACGGTGGATCCGACCTCGGCGTCGGTTAGTTACCGTTCGGGGTGATACGGCCTTCGAAGGTGATTGCGAACGCCGCGATCCAGACGCGTGGCCGGTGCCGTGCGTGCGTTACGGCGGGGGTACCCGATCGCCGCGAAGTGGCCCGAGAACCCCGGACTGCCACCAGCACGCCAAACGCATCCGCGGAAACTGCGAGTGTGGCACTCAGGTGTTCTCCCCCGGTCTCCAGCATCCACCATTCGGCTCATGGTTAGCCGTTCTAACCATGGGTGACATCGGGCGGGTGGCAGAGGACGATTCAAACTACAAACCAACCAGTCCTGTCCAGGTCTACGGCAGACATCCCTGGCGATGGCCTCGCCAATTGATCTTGATCGGAAGTTGGGGCACGACCACGCCGAGCGATCAGCCGCCTGACCCCGCAGGTAAGTGAAGTCCGGTACGCCAAAGAACAGCAAAAGCAGCAGAGGTGACGCGATGAGGAACGCAAGAAGGACCTTGCCGCCCACCCCCCGGCTTCAGGCGTATTACAGATGAAGCTTGCTGTTGGGCGAGCTGACGAGTCGCTGGAGCATGGGGCGGATGCCGTCGCCGACCAAATCATGCGAATGTCGGACCCCACACTTTCCATGCTCAATACCCCGCGGAAGGTCAGCCGAAAGTGCGCCGCCTGCAAGGAAGACGACGAGGATAAGAAGATTCAGACAAAGCCGATCGGGGCGGCGACGCAAGTCGGCGAAGCGCCGCCGATCGTGCATGAGGTGCTTCACTCTCCTGGTCGGCCGCTGGACCATACTACTCGCAGCTATTTTGAGCCGCGCTTCGAACGGGACTTCGCGGATGTTCGCATCCACGACGATTCTCGGGCTGGACAATCGGCGCGGCAGGTGGGCGCGCTCGCTTACACGGTCGGCTCCCATGTCGTCGTTGATCCGGCAAAGTATCACCGGGGAAGCGAAGGAGGCCGACGCTTGCTCGCACATGAACTGGCGCATGTTCTGCAGCAGTCTTCCGGCTTAAGGCTTGTACAGCGCCAGACTTCCGGCTGCGAGGATCTGCTCAGGGAGCCAGGTGCTACGTCCTTGCTGGCGGGCCGAGTAGTTCACAGAATTCTTGCTTCGCATTTCCGCGCGACAGTGCAAGGGGCGAGCTCTGTGGCAATTCCTGGCGCCTCCGCGGCCCCCCCTTAGGTCGGACGCGATTTGCGGCGGCGAGAGCAAGATTATTGACCCGCAGATTATCGGCGGCAAGTCAGGAATGGGGTTTCCGGACCTCGCTCGGCGTATGCCTGCCGGAGTTCTCGAGGTTGCTGAGATCAAGCCCGCCGCACTTCCCTGTCTAATCGATGGAGAGGAACAGGAACTCAGATACATCAATCAAGGCAACGCAGGAGATCCGCAACAGCAAGCATGGCGGGCGTCGCTTGGTATCTCAGAGGTAATTCCGATGCCGTCGAGCGCCTACACTCCACCGGTCTTGCACATCGTTCTGCCAGGGGTGACCGCCGAACTGAAGACGGCCTGGTGCACGGCGGGACTGCTTGCGTATAGCGTAACGGTGTCAGGGGAGCCGGTCGTTGTGCCCGTAGCGCAGCCTCGCCGTACCGAGGCGCGCGAGCGGCTCCGTGCCGGAGCTGCAAACCGCGGACTGGTGGTTGCCGCAGGCACTGCCGGGGTCGTCGCTGGAGTGGCTGGCCGGGCATTGTGGAAACATTTCTGGAAGGTCGTGGTCACACGATTTGCCGTTCGGGGCGCCTTGGCCGCGGGGCTTGCAGCAGTCGACGGACCACTTCCCATCGGGGACCTGATCGCGCTGGGCATGACCCTGGTAACTATCGGCCAGATCATCGCTGACTGGGATGACATCTGGCGCGAAGCCGACAGCCTTGCATGAGTGACAACGTGGATCACGGTGGGCAGCGGATCAGCACCGAGTAACGATCTATTTCTAGACTCCCCAAACGACGGAAGCCTACTTGAACTAATCGTCGCAGCATCGCGCCTGGTTCGTTGGCGGGACGCATCGCCGTGCCCCACACAGACACAGTGAGGACCGGCCCGGGCACCCGCTACTTGGTGGACGTTGCCTCGTCGGCGGTCAAGTCCCTGGACGTGGTTTACGACATCGTTGCGTGACTCCTCGTCGGTGCCCACGGCGGTGGCGCGATCGGCACGAAGACACTGTCGCCGTTGCCGGCGGGGCTGCACGCGTGAAAGGTCCGTCTTCCCTCGACCGAGTTGTCCAGGCCGGGCGGTGCGCAGGCGTGCGAACAGCTCGTCGGCGCGGGCGCAGCGCACCGTCATGCGGCGCCGGATCGCCACGTGCCCGAGGGCGGTCGCCAGATGTGTCTTTCCGACTCCGACCGGGCCTAGAACCAGGACCCAGTTGCCGGCCTCCGGCGACCGCCGCGAGACCAGATCTGAAAGCAAGCTCCGGTCGTAACGAAGGTAGCCGAGGGCGTTCCAGGTTTCGATCCGAATCGACTGAAGAGGCCAGCCTTTAGCAGAACGAAAGCCTAGAAATGGGCAGACGCAGGCATGGTCGAGAGTGGGTCAGGATGGGTACTAACCCGATGTCACCATGCAGGAACGCCCCGTGCTCGCTCCCGGCGCCGCGGGCGGCACGCAGATTCCGATCCAGGCGATGGGAGGGATCGCGCCTCCAGAAACTGACCTCATGTCGACCGGACAGGGATGGAACCGACTTCAAACCATCAGGAGGTTTACCCTGACGCCGAAGGTACGAGATAACGAATAGAAAGGGAACCTTGGTTCGTTTTGCTTCAGCTATTTTGTTTGCGAAATCATGTATCGCCCGAAAAAATACAGAACGGTCTTGACTGCCGCGTCTGACATGCGCAGACTTATCGGGTAAGGGTGAAGTCCGCGGAACCTTAACATAATGATGGGACCTGAGGTCAGCAGTTTCAAAAGGAGCTGGCGTCATCGCCCATATTTCCACCTCCTATTTGACTGTCGGGAGTTCGATCCCCATTTCTTGGCATCCGTAGGCTATCAGCATCGACGTCATGGGGAATAAAATCTTTGGTAATAAGAAACTGAAAGTGTCTCAGCGTCCGGAATTTATAAAAGTATTTAGCAAAAGAAGCAAAGCGGATCAAAATAAGCTAATTCCGTCCAGTGTGTGCTGATGATGCTCCGGTCTCTGCGCAATCCGGTGACCGCATGGCACGTGCGACCCTACGGTAAGACGGTGTACAACCCGGAATGGGTCTGTGCCAGTACCGCTCGCGCATCGTTGATCACTACGGAATGCTGATGGGCATCCAACACTAGCGGGGGTGCTTGGTGTGGCCATCTCAGACATGATTGGTCGGAACCAGCAGGCGGAGCGGCGGTCATCATCGCCGACGGGTGAAAGCTCAAGGGCGCGACGTCCGGACAGCAATGGGTCACAGCCACCTTGGCGGACTCAGGTGTCCCACACGTCGTCGGCCGGCGTGTTCATCCGTCTGCTCGGGCCATTCGAGATCTTGAAAATGGGGCAGCCCGTCGCCCTGCGGTCTGGAGGCAAAGCCGAGCGACTACTCAGCTGTCTGGCAGTGCATCCGCGGGTCGGAGTCCATCGCGCGACGCTCGTCGACCTCGTCTGGCCCGACACCCCGGTCCCGATGGCCACCCAGTGCCTGAACACGTTGATGCATTCCCTCAAGGCGCAGCTCGCGGATGGGTTGGCCGGGCAGCCACCGGTCGTACACACCCAAAGTCACTACACGCTGAACCTGCACGGCGGCGTTTCGGTGGATGTGCTCGAATTCGAATCGGCGCTGAGCGCCGGGCACCGACTGCTTTCGCAAGGCTCGACGGCGGAGGCGATCGAGGCCTACGACCGGGCGGTCGCGCTCTACGGAGGCGATCTCGCGGCCGGTTCGAGTATCGCTGAGCTATTGGAGCGAGAAAGGTTCCGTGTCGCTTGCCTCACAACGCTGGCGCGTCTTGCCGATGCACATTTCGAACTCGCCAACTACGACCAGGCGCTGGACAGCGCGCTGCGGTTGTTGTCGGTTGACCCATGCCGGGAGGACGCGCATCGCATGGTCATGCGTACGCACGTCCGCATGGGGTGCCGGGCGCAGGCACTGCGGCAATACAATCTGTGCCGATTGATCCTCATGGACGAATTCGACGCCGTTCCCGAACCAGCCACCGAGCAGCTCTTCCACCTCATTCGCAGCGATCCCGGACGCGTCTGAATCTAGCGGCGCGGACATCTCGGACAGACCTCAGCCAAACCTGAGCGAGAACTCAACGACGGCTCATCGCTCGACGGGAAAGTCTCACCGTTGGCTCAGCGGCCTCGTTTACAACTGACCTAACCAAATCGAGACAACGAGGGTCCATGACTGAGGGCGACCCGACGGACAGGCTATCAACGAAGAGGCAATTCGTATTGCTACTGCGCCTCATCGTCGAGGGAGACGTGATGGGAGGAGAACTGGTGGATCCGCTCTCGCAGCGTCGACAACGATTCACCGGTCGGTCCTCCCTCACGGTCGCTCTGCAGGCGTGGGTAGACGAGGTCGTCAGCAGTGCCGGGAACGAGGCCAGTAGTCAACGGATAAAGGATCCCTAGCTGACCACCGGCCCCGCTGCTCCAAGAGCCTCCTCGGCGGCCATCAGATCAGCGCGACCCACAGAACGACGGGAGGAACAGATGCCCAACATCAGCTGGGTGGTGAACGTGCAAGTGGACGGCCGGGTGGCGATGTCCGTGTCAACCCCTGCGGAGTCTGCCGAGGCGATCGAATCGCTGGAGGTGACGATCGCGGCCGGGGACACCGACAAGGTGGTGGACCTGATACCGGGCGAAGGCACCTCGGTCAAGGTGGTGGTCATCAAGTCGAGCTTTTACGGGGACGACGTGAGCTTCAAGGCGTCGGACGGGAGCACTGACTCGGATCCGGTCACACTGAGCGCACCCCAGGTCTATGCCGGCGGGAGTGTTGCCCTGTTCGGGCTCAACCCGAACCAGCTCAAGTTCACGAACGCGAGCGCAACCAAGAGTGCTGACGTCGCGATCTTCGTCGCCCGCGATGCGACTCCCTGAATCGTCAATCGCCCCGCTGAAGAGGAACACACACCATGACTGCACCACGGACCTATCCCGGGGTCTACATACAAGAGGTCCCCAGCGGCGTGCACACCATCACCGGCGTGGCGACGTCGATTACTGCCTTCATCGGCCGTGCACGGCGGGGTGAGGTGAACCGCGCCACGCGTGTACAGAGCTTCGCCGAGTACACCCGCGTGTTCGGCGCGCTGTGGCAGGAAAGCACGATGGGTTACGCCGTCGACCAGTTCTTCCGCCACGGCGGCAGCGACGCGCTGATCGTGCGGGTCTTCAACGGCGACGCCGCGGCCAGCACCCCCACCGTCACGCTGTCTACAGCCAGCTCCGATTTGATACTCGAGGCTCGAAGTCCCGGCGCCTGGGGTGCGTCGCTGCAGGCCACCGTCGACCATCTGACGGCTAATACGGCCGACCCGCTGCTGTTCAACCTGACCGTGGCGGAGATGGATGCCACCGGCACGAACGCCGTCGTCACCGAAGCCCACCGGAATGTCTCGGTCGATCCGCTGAACCCGCGTTTCGTCAACCGGGTGGTCGGGTCGGCGTCGGCCCTTGTCCGTGTGCGACAGTCCGCACCCCCGGCCGAGAGCCCGACCGACACCCCGGCACCGGTGGTCGCGGTCGGGACCGTGACTGATGACGGTGGTGCCATCACCGACACAGAGTTGGCCGGTGCGCGCGCCGCCCGGACTGGAATCTTTGCGTTGGAGGCGGCCGAGCTGTTCAACCTGCTGGTCATTCCGCCACCCGAGCGCCAGGTCGACGTAAATAACAGCACGTGGGCCACGGCCGCGGGTTACTGCCAGGAACGTCGCGCGGTACTGCTGATCGATGCGCCCGCCGAGTGGACGGCCAACCCCACGACTGCCATCGCAGATGCGGCTTCAGGAGTGAACGGGCTGCGCACGATGGTCGGCACCAACACTTCGAGCAATGCCGCGATCTACTTCCCTCGGCTGACCATGCCCGACCCACTCAGTGAGAACCGGCCGGCCGACTTCGCGCCGGGTGGAGCCGTCGCCGGCGTTATCGCGCGCACTGATGTGCAGCGGGGCGTCTGGAAGGCACCAGCTGGGCTGGAAGCCTCCTTCTCCGGAGCGCAGGCCTTCACCTTCACCATGACCGACGGCCAGAACGGGCAGCTCAACCCGCTCGGGATGAACTGCCTGCGCACGTTTCCGGTCACCGGAAACCTGGTGTGGGGGGCCCGGACGCTGGCGGGAGCCGACCAACTCGCCTCGGAGTGGAAGTATCTGCCGGTGCGCCGGTTGGCGCTGTACATCGAGGAAAGCCTGTTCAGCGGGACGCAATGGGTCGTCTTCGAACCCAACGACGAACCGCTGTGGGCGCAGATCCGACTCAATGTCGGCGCCTTCATGCAGAGTCTGTTCCGGCAGGGGGCTTTCCAGGGCACCACCCCCGCCGCCGCCTACTTCGTCAAGTGCGACAAGGAAACCACCACCCAGAACGATATCGACCTGGGCATTGTCAACATCGTGGTCGGATTCGCGCCGCTCAAACCGGCCGAATTCGTCGTCATCAAGATCCAGCAAATCGCCGGTCAAGCCGAGGTTTAGGACCCAGCAATGGCACAGTTCAGCGTCAATGCGCAACGCTTCGACCCCTATAAGAACTTCAAGTTCCGCGTGAAGTGGGACGGGCGCTACGTCGCAGGCATCTCGAAGGTGGGCGCGCTCAAGCGCAGCACCGAGCTGGTCGAGCACCGCGAGGGCGGCGATCCCTCGACGTCTCGCAAATCGCCCGGCCGCACCAAATTCGAGGCCATCACGCTGGAGCGTGGCGTCACCCATGACGTCGCGTTTGAGCAGTGGGCCAACAAGGTCTGGAATTTCGGTTCCGGACTCGGCGCCGAGGTGTCACTGGAGGACTTCCGTAAGGACCTCATTCTCGAGGTCTACAACGAAGCGGGCCAACTCGCGCTGGCCTACAAGATCTACCGCTGCTGGGTTTCGGACTACCAGGCGCTGCCCGACCTCGATGCCAACGCCAACGCCGTTGCGATCCAGACGATCAAGCTCGAGAACGAGGGCTGGGAGCGCGACTCAGCGGTCATCGAGCCGGACGAGCCGCGCCTCACTGAACCGGCCTGAGAGCAGGTAACCCCATGAAGTCGCTGTCGGCTCACGATTTGCTCATCGCCTGGGAGCACGGATGGAACCGCCATCCGGTTGACCGGGCGCAGCTCCTGCGCACACTGTCTGCGCCCAGTGCCGACCCGGTGGCTATTGCTGGCGAACCGCTCGGTGCGCGCAACGCGGCGTTGCTCGAGGTGCGGGCGGCGACCTTCGGCGGGCGACTACGCGCGCGGATTGACTGCCCGCAGTGCTCGGCACCCCTGGAGCTCGAGCTGGACACGACCACGCTGCTCGACGCGTGCCAGAAGCCGCGGGAGTTGGTAGAAGTCCAGGGACTCCGATTTCGGCCGCCCTGCAATCGCGACCTCGCGTGCATCGCGGGCGAGTTGGATGCGGAGACTGCGACCCGTCAGCTGCTGACGTTGTGCGCGATCGACAAACCCGAGGACCTCGACCTCGACGCGTTGCTTTCTGAGGTCGAGTCCGCGCTCGAGAGCGCAGACCCGTGGTCGGACCTGTCGCTCGCGGTGCATTGCGATGCGTGCGAACGGCGGTGGTCCGAGCCGCTCGACGTACCGGCGCTGCTGTGGGACGAGGTGCAGCACCGAGCTCGTGCGCTGCTCGATGAGGTGCATTTGCTTGCGCAGGCCTACGGCTGGACCGAAGGCATGATCCTCGACCTTTCTGACCGCCGCAGAGCGGCTTACCTGCAGCGGGTCATGGCATGACCGGGCTGCTGCGCCGGTTGGCCGAACGCACCCTGGGCGACAATACGCAGCGGGTTCGTTCACTTGCGCCGATCCGGTGGCTTACGGGGTCAGAGGTCGTTGAATTGGCTGAGCTGACGTCACCCGACGCCGAACCGGCCGTGCCTCCGGCCCGCCCAGCCACCCGCTTCCCAGCTGCGCCTGAGTCGTTGGGCGCGTCGATTCCAGATCCACCAACGGCGTCATCGGAGATCGTCGCGCCGGCGGCGGAGTACCCGTACCCCGAATCGCCGCTCGCCCCGGCGCTGCGCCGCGACCCGGGGGCGTTGCACACCGGGGTGACGGCCACCCAGGAGATAGAGCAACTGACCGCGGAACCACACATCGAGGCGGGCCCCCCGGCGCAACTCGCTCCGCCGCCGAGCATTGATTCCGTCACTCCGCCGACCGTCGGACCCCGGACGCGTCTCGTGCCCACCGGACAGCTGCCGGGGCCATTGCGCACCCCACAATCCGCCTCGCCCCTGGCGCGAGGCGGATTCCACGACCCGGTTGGCGCCGAGACACCCGAACCCGCAACCGAGGTGCACGTACACATCGGGCGGATCGAATTGACCGCGGTGTCTGAGTCGCGGCCGTCGCAGCGGACCGTGCGACCCGCGCGCAGCGCTCGCTCACTCGACGAATACCTCCAGCAGCGCCGGGACCGATCGGGATGAGCAGCGCCCTTGCCCTGGCTGGCGTCACCGCCGTGCTACGTGACCTCCTCAACGACGGGCTGATCAACCACAACGTCGCCGGCGCGATCGGCACCGCGGTGACGGTGAGCGTCATGCCTCCCGACCGGGTCGTCCCGTCGAATGGCAGCGAGGCGAGCCAGCTCAACCTGTTCCTCCACAAGGTCACGCCCAATCTGGGTTGGCGCAACGAACGACTGCCTGCGCGCGACTCGTCCGGGCGCGTACGACTCAGCGACCCACCGCTCGCCCTCGATCTGCACTACCTTCTGACCGCCTTCACAGCCGCGGATCTGCACTCCGAGATCCTGCTCGGTTACGGGATGCAACTGCTGCACGAGAATCCGGTGCTGACCCGTGAGGCCATTCGCACCGCATTGAGTCCGGCGCCGGATGTCGGCACCACCCTGCCCGCCACGCTTCGCGCGCTGAACGCCACTGGGCTGGCAGACCAGATCGAGCAATTGCGAATCACATCCGCGCCGCTGGACACCGAGGAGCTCAGCAAGCTGTGGACGGCGATTCAGGCGCACTACCGCCCGACCACCGCCTACACGGTCTCGGTCGTGCTCATCGAGTCCACGAAAACGGGCGTGTCACCCCTGCCGGTGCTCAGCCGCGGTCCGGTCGGTCCGGTCGGCGGACGCGAACGCGGAATCGTCGTGCGGCCGGACCTCGTCCCACCGCTGCCGACGATCGAGACGGTCGAACCTGCCGGAAAACAGCCCGTCGCACGGCTCGGCGATACCATCGACCTCAAGGGCCACCACCTCGACGGCACGAACCGCCAAGTGCGCCTAATCTCCGACCGGTTCGGAATCGATGAGGTGCTTGCGGCCACCGTCGGCAACGATCCAGGGCTCATCCAGTTCGTCATCCCCACTGCGCGGGCATCCGACTTCCCGGCGACCATCTACCAGATGGTCGCGGATGTGATCCGGCCCGGTGAGCCGGTGCCGCGCTCGACTAACCACATGGCACTCGTGGTGGCGCCCCACATCACGAATCTGCCGATGAACACCGCCGTAGATGGGTCTGGCACCGCGACCTTCACCATCGAATTCACACCGGATTACCGTGCCGGCCAGACTGTTTCACTCGCGCTCGGGTCGGCTGAGGTTGCGGCGCACGGCACGTCGGTGCAGACGGCGTCGCTCGACTTCGTCGTGCCGAACGCCCCGCTGGGCAATCACCTGGTGCGCCTGCGCATCGACGGCATCGAAAGCCCCGTGGTCGACCGCATCACCATCCCGCCCACTTTCCTCGACGCTCGCATCCAGATCTCATGACGACCGCGATCGAACAAGACTGGATTGAGGCGAATCATCGCCTGATGGCGGCCGAACTGGGCCGGCTGGAAGCGCTCCTGGGCGACGGCGACGAGGTTGCGGCGACGGCGAATGTGGCGGCCGCACGTGCGGCGATGCCCGCCTTGGCGGCGATCGACCGGCTCACCGAGGTCTTCACCTTGTCCGCATTCGAACGCGACGTCCTGTTGCTCGCCGCTGGCGCGGAACTCGACACCGAGCTGGCCCAGCTGTGCGGCGCGGCAACGGGGCGGCCGGGCTCCGCGTCGGTGACGTTCGGTTTGGCGTTGGCCACACTGCCGGACCCGGTGTGGAGTGCGCTGGCACCTGTTCGACCGCTGCGCCGCTGGCGGCTCATCCACCTCCAGGAGCAGACCGGGCTGACCGGTGCCCGGATCTGGATCGACGAGCGAGTGCTGCATTTCCTGGTCGGGTTGACGTTCCTCGACCCTGCCCTGGAACCGATCCTAACCCGGATATCGGAGCCGGCGATCATCGCCGATACGCACGACACAATCGTCAGCGCGGTGGTCGCCGCATTGGAATGGCACGACTCGCCACTGCCGGTCATTCAGTTGTACGGCGACGACCCCGACGGGCAGGAGGACGTCGCCGCACGGGCAGCCGCTCGACTCGGACTCAACCTCCATCTGCTGCACGCCGACGACGTGCCCGGCGACCCCGCCGAATGCGCGACGCTCGCCGCGCTGTGGGAACGCGAGGCCGCATTGACCCGCAGCGCGCTGCTCATCCGGGCGGACGGCGGTTCAGGGGGTCTGGCCCGATTCGCTGAACGCGTGGCCGGACTGATGTTCCTCGCCGGTGAACGGCCGCTCGAACTGCGCCGCCCAGTGCTGCGATATGCGGTCCGGCGCCCTGCCCAGGAGTCGCAGAAGAGTTTATGGGAAGCCGCGCTCGGACCAGAAGCGACAGCGCTCGACGAAGAGCTTGACGGCGTGGCCGCCCAATTCCGCTTCAGTGCGCGAACCATCGCCCGGGTCGCGTCCGGTTGGAGCGCACCCGATGACCGCGGCGCCGTTTCATCCCTGTGGCAAGCCTGCCGGGACAGAACCCCTAGCCGATTGGCCGCGTTGGCTCAACGGATCGAACCGGTGGCGACCTGGGACGACCTGGTGCTGGACGAACCCCAACTCGACGCGCTTCGGCAGATCACCGTGCATGTCCGGCAGCGTCTCGAGGTGTACGACGCGTGGGGTTTCGCGCGGAAAAGCTCCCGAGGCCTCGGGATCAGCGTGCTGTTCGCCGGTGAGAGCGGCACCGGCAAGACCATGGCGGCGGAGTTGTTGGCGGGTGACCTCGAGCTCGACCTCTACCGCATTGACCTTTCCGCCGTGGTCAGCAAGTACATCGGCGAGACCGAGAAGAACCTCCGACGGGTGTTCGACGCCGCAGAGGAAAGCGGCTCGGTGCTCCTGTTCGACGAGGCGGACGCGCTGTTCGGTAAACGCAGCGAGGTCAAGGACAGTCATGATCGTTACGCCAACATCGAAGTCAGCTACCTGCTGCAGCGCATGGAGGTTTACCGCGGGCTCGCGATCCTGACCACCAACCAAAAAGCGGCGATGGATCCGGCCTTCCGGCGTCGTCTCCGCTTCATCGTCGAATTTCCGTTCCCCGGCCTCCGGCAGCGCGAGGCGATCTGGCGCCGGATCTTCCCCGCCGAGACACCCCTGGACGGGATCGATTACGCCAGCCTCGCCCGGTTGAACGCGCCGGGCGGGGTCATCCGCAACATCGCGCTCAACGCGGCCTTCCTGGCTGCGGCGGAAAAGGTGCCAGTGACAATGCGTCATCTACTCCGGGCCGCACGCACCGAGGCTGGCAAGCGTGAACGACCGATGTCGCCCACGGAGGTGCAGGGATGGCAGTGAGGCGGATTGTCGTGACCATCGACCAGCTGGGGCTACACGGCGTCGCGCACGCGGACGCGCCGGCACTGGTAGCTGCCCTGCAGGGCGAACTCGAGCATTCGTTGGCGCACGAAGCCAGCGATGCTCAGAGGTGGACTTCCACAGCTCAGGCGGTGCTCCGTCCGCACCCCGTGCGCGAAGGCGGCGGGCCCCAGCGGATGGGTCACGCCCTCGGACAGGCTGTGGCGTCGGGGCTGACGCCATGACCGGATTCCCCAACTCCCCCAAGCTCACCAAGGGCGGCATCGTCCTGGTCGACGCCGCGACCGGACAGGTGCAGCGGGTCATCACGCTGCAGTACAACCCGGACTCGCTGACCCGCTCGCTGCAGGCCAAGACTCTCGGGGAGGGCCAGCATGCCCAGCCACTGCGGCTGACGGGTCCCGCCACCGAGACGATCAAGCTGGAAGCCGAGATCGATGCCACCGACCGGCTCGAGTTCCCGGATCGCAACCCCCAGACCGTTCTGCACGGTATCCAGCCCGAACTGGCGGTGCTCGAGTCGCTGGTACATCCCCAAAGCAGCCGACTGATTGCCAACAACGAACTCGCCAACTCCGGCACGCTTGAGATCGCGCCGATGGAGTCGCCCCTGCCGCTCTTCGTGTGGGGTACGAATCGCATCGTCCCGGTCAAGGTCACCGAGCTCAGCATCACCGAGGAAGCTTTCGACACCGCGCTGAACCCTATCCGCGCCAAGGTGAGTCTTGGGTTCCAGGTGTTGTCGGTCGACGACCTCGGCTTCGACCACAAGGGCGGAAGCGTGTTCCTGAACTATCTCCAGGCCAAAGAGGAGCTGGCCCGGCAGGCACGGGCCGGCGCCCTCGAAACGCTCGGCATCGGAGGCATCCAATGACCGACCCCGTCCAAGCCTTCCTGCAGGCCGCGTCGCTGGAACTCGCGGCCTTCCCGCCCGGCAGCCGGTACCAAGGAATCCCGATCGGCCGCTGGACAGCTGCCGACGGCCGAACGGTCGTCTTCGTGCGCCGGCGAACGGTGCCGCCGCCGGACCGCTTCGTCACCCTGCGGTTGCACACCGTGGTCGAGGGCGACCGGCTCGACAACCTGGCCGCAACCCATCTCGGCGACCCGCAGCAGTATTGGCGGCTGTGCGACGCCAACGGTGCCATGCGGCCCGACGAGCTGATCGACACCATTGGACGAGCGCTGCGCATCACGCTGCCCGAAGGCATGCCAGGAGCAACCGATGCTTGACGCCATCCACCTGACATTGCTCATCGGGCCGATCGTGCCCATACCGGCGCCGCGGGTCGTCATCGACGCGCTCAAGAGCGTGACGGTGACCACCGCGGCGGGGTCGCCCAGCGGCTTCCAGCTCGACTTCGAGTTTCCCACCGACTCGGCGCTCAACACGCTGTTGCTCATCGCCGCGGGCACGAACGCCAGCCCGGCCACCCCGCCGCTGCGGATCATGCTCATCGTCACGCTGAACGGCGTGCTCACCCCACTGTTCGACGGCGTGATGAACACCTTTGATATCCAGGCAGGCCAGAACGGCTCGGCGGGAACCATCACCGTCACCGGCTCGGATCTGACCGCGGTCATGGACATGATCGACTTCAGCGGGCTGCCCTACCCCGCCATGCCGATCGAAGGCCGGTTCGCCGTCATCTGCGCTAAGTACGCGGCTTTCGGGCTCATCCCGCTCCCGGTTCCAGTGCTGTTCCCGGATGTGCCGATCCCGGTCGATCGCATCCCCACCCACCAGGGCACCGACCTGCAGTACGTTCGGAAACTCGCCGACGACGTCGGCTACGTCTTCTATCTTGAGCCCGGTCCCGTGCCCGGGACGAACATCGCCTATTTCGGGCCCGAGATCAAGGTTGGAATTCCGCAGCCGGCACTCAACATCGATATGGACGCGCACACCAACATCGAGTCGATGAGCTTCTCCTTCGAGCCGACCAAGGGTGTGCAGCCGATCGTCTTCATCCAGAACCAGCTGACCCGCGTGCCGATCCCGATCCCCATTCCGAACCTCAACCCGCTGCAGCCACCGCTCGGCGTCCTGTCCACCCCCCTGGCCAACATCACCATGCTCAACGACACCGCCAAGCTCAACCCGATGCAGGCCATCTCCCGCGGGCTCGCCGAAGCGAAGAAATCCCAGGACTCGGTCACCGCGAACGGTGAGCTGAACGTCCTGCACTACGGCAGGATGCTCAAGGCCCGCGGCCTGGTCGGGGTGCGGGGTGCGGGTTTCGCCTACGACGGGCTGTATTTCGTGGAGAGCGTCACCAGCACTCTGAGCCGGGACAGCTTCAAACAGAGGTTCACCCTGACTCGCAACGGGTTGATCTCCATCACCCCCAAGGTGCCAGCATGAACAGCCAACAGAAGCACTACGGAAAGTACCGCGGCGTTGTGCTCAACAACGTCGATCCGATGCAGCAGGGCCGGCTGCAGGTTCAGGTGCCTGACGTCACCGGCCTGGCACCGGCCAGCTGGGCCATGCCATGTGTGCCCATTGCCGGCATCCAGGCCGGGATGGTGGCACTGCCGGTGCCGGGCTCAGGCGTGTGGGTCGAATTCGAGCAGGGCAACGCCGATCACCCGATCTGGACCGGCTGCTTCTGGGGCAGCGCGGGCGAGATTCCGGCGCTGGCGCGGGTGACACCACCCGCAATACCCGCTATCACTCTGCAGACTCCATTGCAGAACGGGTTGACCGTATCGGATCTGCCAGGGCCGACCGGCGGAATCGTGCTCAAGAGCGCAACCGGCGCGATGCTCATCGTGAACGACACCGGCATCTACATCCAGAACGGCAAGGGCGCGATTATCACTCTGGTCGGCCCCACGGTAACCGTCAACAACGGCGCGCTGGTGGTGATCTGATGCCAGGTCCCCTGCTTCACGTCGGCGCCTCGGTGCTGTGTGTTCACGGCGGCACGGCGACGCCCACCATGCCGAATTCGCGGGTGCTCGTCGGTGGCCAGCCGACCGTGCTGATGTCGGCGCCGTACGCGATCGCCGGTTGCCCCTTCGTGACGGGCACCAACCCGATGCCGTGCGTCACCGGACTGTGGACGGTCGCGGCGATCCGGGTGACATCCAACGGCCAGCCGATAGTGCTGATGGACAGCCAGGCGGTGTGCGCTCCGAACGGGACACCCGTCATGGCAACCGCGGCCCAGACCCGAGTCGTTGGGAGCTGACATGGCGCCGAACCTGCATTACCCCTACCAGTTCGACGGGCGCGGGCACACCCGCACCGAGGCCCACGCCGAGTGGATCCGTGGCCTGGTGGAGCAGGTGCTGTTCACCGCACCTGGCGAGCGCGTGATGCGCCCGGATTTCGGCAGCGGCCTCCGCCAGCTGATATTCGCGCCGAACAGTGACGAGCTCGCGGCGACCACCCAGGTGCTCGCCCAGGGTGCCCTGCAGCAGGGGCTCGGTGATCTCATCATCCTCGAGTCGCTGCAGGTCCAGGCCACCGGTGAGACGCTCACCGTCACCGTCCGATATCTCGTGCGACTCACCGGCGAACCCGCGGAGCACACATTCGACCACGGTGGTGTGGCGTGATCTACACCTGCTGTGACAAGAACCGGCGCGCCGCGGTGGACGCGCACGCCACCCTGAACGGGATCGACCAGCTGGAGGTGCTCGACCTCGACGCTCCTCCCGGTATCTCGCGGCAGCGCACGCTGATGGTCCGGTTGCTCAAGCCCGTGCCGGCTGGCCTAGCCCCCGACAACGTGCGCATCGAGGGCGGTGAGCGGGTGCGCAATGTCGCCGTCGAGTGGGTTGCCCCGGCAACGGCGGCGCCCGAGGCCCCGGCCTTCTTCGCCGCGTTAGATGAGGCCGACCAGGTGTTGCTGGTGCGCACCGACAGCACCGGCGATTTCACCACCTACACCCTGCGGCTGGTCCGCGCGTCGGACGACGCACGGCCCCCGGCCGACTTCGACCCGGTGTTGGCGGCGGTGTCGTTCAGCTTCAAGGTGGAGTGTCCGAGCGACTTCGACTGTCGGCCACAACGCGTGTGCCCGGAGGAACCCGCCCCGGCACCGGACATTGACTACCTAGCCAAGGACTACGGCGGATTTCGTCGGTTGATGCTGGATCGCCTCAGCCAACTCGTTCCCGGTTGGCGCGAGCGCACGGCCGCCGACCTCGGCGTGACCCTCGTCGAACTGCTGTCCTATGCGGCCGACCATCTCAGCTACTGGCAAGACGCGGTGGCCACCGAGGCGTATCTGGAGACCGCCCGCCGCCGGCCGTCACTGCGGCGCCTGGCCCGCCTTGTGGACTACGCCGTACACGAGGGCTGCAATGCGCGCGCGTGGGTGCAATTGCGGGTGTCGGATGACGCGGTGGATCTGCACCCGCAAACCGTGCGGTTGTACACGCGGGTGCCGGGCGCACCTGACCGCATCGCGGTCGACTCTGCCGACGATGCGGCCGCCCTCCGACATCGGCCCGAGGTATTCCAGCCCATGCATGAAGTAACGCTGCATGAATCCCACAACGACCTGTTCTTCTACACGTGGGGCGACAAGCAGTGCTGCCTGCCCGCCGGGGGAACCCGGGCCACCCTGCGCGGCCACTATCCGGACCTGCGTGCCGGTGACGTGGTGGTGTTCGTGGAGGTGCGCGGACCGCTCACCGGCAACCCCTCGGATGCCGATCCCGCACACCGCCACCCGGTACGCCTCAGCGGGATTCAGGCGTTCGACGGTGCAGCGCAACTGACCGACCCGCTGACAGAAGAAACGATCACCGAGATCGAGTGGACCACCGACGACGCGCTGCCCTTCCCGGTGTGCGTCTCTGCCCGCACCGACGACGAACACGGCGCCCAGTTGGTCGAAGACATCAGTATCGCGCTGGGCAACATCGTGCTCTGCGATCACGGCCGCAGCATCACCCAGGAATCCCTCGGTGTGGTGCCACCCGCTCGGCTGCGTTATCCGGCCGACGACCCGGATCACTGCTCGCCGGGTACACCGGCACCGATACCGCCACGCTTCCGCCCACCCCTGGCGGAAGCACCGCTGACGCGACGCGGCATGATGCCGAGGTCCACCGTCGAGCACGGGGTCCGCGTGACCCGGCAGGTCCCCTTCGACCCCGATGCCTCCGCGCGTCGCGCGTTCGAGTGGCGGATGGCCGACGTCGTACCTGACATCACGTTGGAATCACAGACCGGCGCATTCACCGCACATTGGGTGAGCCGCTCCGACCTGCTTTCCAGTTCAGCCTCGGACCACCATTTCGTGGTGGAAACCGAACACGACGGCACCGTCGCACTCCGATTCGGCGATGACATGCACGGGATTCGACCAGACGACGGGACGACGTTCACCGCGGACTACCGAGTCGGCAATGGTGTGGCCGGCAATGTCGGCGCACACACTATCGTTCACGTCGTCACCGACGACGGGCGCATCTCGGCGGCGGTCAACCCGATGCCGGCGCGCGGCGGCATCGAGCCGGAGACCGCCGCCCAGATCCGGCGCAGCGCACCACAAGCCTTCCGCACCCAGCAGCGCGCGGTCACCCCGGCCGATTACGCCGAGGTCACCGAGCGCCATGACGGTGTCCAGCGCGCCGCCGCCAATCTGCGCTGGACCGGCAGCTGGCACACCGTTTTCATCACCGTCGACCGTGTCGGCGGTGAACCGCTGGACACGGCGCTCGTCGAGCCGCTGGCGCGCCACGTGAACCGTTACCGCATGGCCGGGCACGACTTGCGTTTCGATGCCCCTGTTTACGTGTCCCTGGAGTTGGACCTCTTCGTGTGCGTGGCACCCCACTATTTCCGCGGCGACGTGCGGGCCGGGTTGCTGGAGGCACTCGGTAGCGGAGTGCTGCCAGATGGCCGGCGCGGCGTCTTCCACCCGGACAACTTCACCTTCGGCCAGGCAGTGTACTTGAGCCCGGTTTACGCGGCGGCGCATCAGGTCGCCGGGGTCGACTCGGTTCATGTGACGCATTTCAATCGACAGGGTCGCGACGACACAGCGCCGTTAAATGACGGCTTCCTGCGGCTCGATCGGCTCGAGATCGCCCGGCTCGACAACGACCCGAGCTTTCCGGAGCACGGGGTGCTGCGGCTCGAACTCTCGGGAGGCAAATGATGTCGAGCCTTGTTCCCCGTGCCACGGACTGCGGCTGCTGCGCCGGCGTCGACAGGGAAACCCCGCGTCGGATCGCCAACACCCCCAGGATGTCCGCGATCGTCTACCGAGTGGGGTCCTGGGCCCAGTTCAGGGCATCGATGCTGGCACGGCTGTCGAGCTCGAGCATGCCCGCTCTTTCCGGGCTGAGCACCCGATCGGATGATGACTTCACGATCGCGCTCTGCGATGCATTGGCGATGTCGCTGGATGTTCTTACCTTCTACCAGGAGCGCATCGCCAACGAGCACTATCTGCGCACCGCCACCGAGCGGCACTCGATCGTGGAGATGGCACGGCTGATCGGCTACCAGCCAACACCCGGCGTCGCCGCCGCCACCTACCTGGCCTTCACCACGCACGAAACGCCGGGTGATCTCGAGTCAACCCCGGCACCGATTCGCGTACCCGTCGGCACCCGGGTACAAAGTGTCCCCGGCCAGGATGAACAGCCGCAGTCATTCGAGACGGTGGAGGAGATCGAGGCACGGGCCGAGTGGAACTCGATCCGTGCACAGCAATCCCATCAGTGGCGACCTGCGCGCGGCGATACTGACTTATACCTGGCCGGTCTGGACACCCGGTTGAAGCCCGGCCACGCGATCCTGATCGTCGGCGAGGACCGCCGCAACGACAACGGCAGCGAACGCTGGGACGTGCGCGTGGTGGCGGCCGTGGAGGAGGACCGGGACAACACTCGTACTCGCATCGTGTGGGACGTCCCGCTCGGACACGTCGCCCCGCACGTCGATCCGGCATCCAGGACGGTGCAGGTCTTCGCGTTGCGAACGCGGGCCGCCCTGTTCGGCCACAATGCGCCCGACCCGCGGTTGATGAGCCGAACGGGGTCCCGCCTGAGCTATCTGGTCACCGGCAGTGGGGCCAGGCTGCGGTGGGCCCATTACTCGATGGGAGCCACTATCGACCTCGACCGTGTGTATCCGGGGGTCACGACGGGCAGCTGGCTGGCGCTGGTGTCCAACGAGGCGGGATACGGCACGCCCAGCCTGCCCGGCTACACCGAGCTGTACCGGGCCGCCGAGGTCAACGAGGTGAGCCGCACCGACTACGCGCTGAGCGGCAAGATCACCCGGGTAAAGCCGGATACCGGCGAAAACCTCACGCGCTACGGTCTGCAACAGACGCTCGTGCTGGCGGAGAGCGAGGAGTTGGCGATCTGCCCGCGCCCGCTGCTGTACCCGCTGTACGGCGACCTGATCGCCATGGACACCCCGGTCGCCGGCCTGCATCCCGGTCAGGCACTAGCCGTGGGGGGTGTGCGCCAGCGCATCGCGATCGCGGCGGGCGTGCACGACCTGTTCCTGACAACCGAGGCAGGCGCCACTGTCACACTGTCCGAGGGCGACAGCCTGGTGCTGTGGGCCGCGCCCGCTCAGGTGCAGAGCGGCACTCCGATCTACCGCACTCCCGAGGAGCTCGAGCTCCTCGTCGGCGATCCTGCCGCGCTGCTGATTCTCGCGGTGGTGGACCGCGACGGGGTGGCCGGCACGCTGCGGGCCCTGGGCTCCCAGATCCGCCTCGGGCAGGCACTGGACAGCGACGCCCGGGTATCGGAGGTCGTCGTCATCAAGGCCGGATCCGACTCGGTCAGCACTGAGAGCGGGCGCACTGTCGTGCGTCTGGCTCGTGAGCTCGAACACGTCTACCGGCGGACCAGCGTCCGCATCAACGCCAACGTGTCCGCGGCGACCCACGGCGAAACGGTGGTGGAGATTCTTGGTGGCGGCGGCGCCAGCCAACCGGATCAGGAGTTCCCCCTCAAACAGGGGCCGCTGACCTACGTCGGCGCCGACACCCCCGACGGGCGGGCGTCGACATTGCGGGTCCGGGTCAACGACCTGTTGTGGACTGAGGTGCCGACGCTCTACAGCCGAGGCGGCGAGGAACGCGTCCACACCGTGCGGCTGGCCGACGAGGGTGCGTCGACGGTGTGCTTCGGTGACGGCGTCGCCGGTGCGCGTCCGCCGACCGGGCAACACAATGTGCGCGCGACATACCGGAAGGGCGTGGGTGTCCAAGGCAATGTGAGCGCCGCGAAGCTGACGACCCTGCTCAGCCGTCCGATCGGGGTGGACTCCGCGACCAATCCGGTGCCCGCGGCGGGCGGCGAGGACCCCGAGCCCCTGGCTTCGGCCCGCGAGAACGCGCCGCTGACGGTGCGAACGCTGGAGCGGGCAGTGTCGGTCGACGACTACGCGGACTACTCGCGGGCGTTCGCCGGTATCGACAAGGCATACGCGGTGTGGGTACCTGCCGGACCCGCCCGCGGCGTCTGCATCACCGTCGCTGGGATCGACGGAGCAACGGTGGTCTTGTCGGCGACCGGGACCGGTGGGCGCCTGCTTGAGTCGCTGCACAGCTACGGCGATCCGCTGGTGGAAATCCGGCTGCAGAACTATCGGCCGGTCGGTTTCCGAACGCGGCTGTTGGTCAAGGTCGGCGCGGCATACCGGACCGACGCGGTTCTCGCTGCGGTGGACGCGACGCTCCGCGAGCAGTTCTCGTTCGCGAAGCGGGATTTCGGGCAGGGAGTCACATTGGATGAGGTGGCCGCTACCGTCCATACCGTCGAGGGCGTGGAGGCCGCGCAGGTGGTCAAGTTGTACAGGGCCACACCGGGCGCGGTTCCGACCCGCGAGCAGCGATTGTCCGCAGCGCTGCCGAGCGTGTCGCTGACCGCCGCTCCCGCGCCCGCCGAACTGCTGACGCTTTCGGATACGCCCCTCGAACTGGGGACCATGCCATGAGCCCGCGGACCCTGTACGAGCTGCTGCCGGCCATCCACCGAATCCGGGATGCCGCGCTGGCCGCGTCCACCGGACTGGAGCGGGGGCCACAGGAGGAACTGCTGGCGCTGTTCGCCGACGAGATCGGTGCCGTCGAGGAGAACCTCGAGCAGCTCTACGAGGATCTGTTCATCGAGACCTGCGCCGACTGGGTCACGCCCTACATCGGTGACCTGATCAGCTATCGCGCTCTCTATGGCGTTGTACCGAGCGTGGCCAGCCCGCGTGCCGAGGTGGCCGACACCATCGCCCTGCGCCGTCGCAAAGGCACGGCGCTGGTGCTCGAACAACTCGCGCGCGACGTGACGGGGTGGCCTGCCTGTGCCGTCGAGTTCTTCGAGCTACTTACCACGACGCAGTACACGAATCACACCCGGCCGCACAGCCGGCGGTGTATCGACCTGCGGGACCGCGAGTCGTTGGAGTGGATCGGTAGCGCGTTCGAAACCGCAAGCCGCAGCGTGGACGTGCGCCTCATCGAGTCGGGCGGTGGACGGCACAACATCCCGAATGTCGGAGTGTTCGTCTGGCGCATTGGCTCCTTTTCGCGGCGTGAAGCACCCGCGGTCCGCGTGGATTCGCGCCGCTACCGTGTCAGCCCGCTGAACCACGATGTACCCCTGTATAACCACCCCGAGGCCGAGGACGACATCACACACCTGGCCGAGCCGTTCAATGTGCCGGTGCCCATGACCCGCTGGCACCTGTCGACCCATCTGGCGCGGCATTATGGTGAGCGCTCGGGGCCTGGGCAACCGGTCGACAACCCCACCCCGAGCGTGGACCTGTTCGTCGACGGTGCTGCGATCGACCGCGACCGCATCGACGTGTGCAACCTGTCCGACGACGGCGCGGCCTGGGCGCATGTGCCGCCCGCCGGGCGGTACGCGATTGACCCGGAACTCGGCCGGATCGCCCTGCCACCCGACGTGGTGGACACCGCTGCCGAGCCCGCCGAGGTGCGCGTGACGTGGCACGAGGGCGCTGTTGCCGAAGTCGGCGGCGGCGAATATGAGCGCGGTGACACGCTGCCGGCACCCGAACCGGGTGCCACGGTCGTTCGGGTGCCCGATGACCAACCGAATCTGGCCGCGGCTCTCGCGGCGGTGGCGGGCGATGGAGTGGTAGAGATCACCGACAGCGGTCGCTACGACGCACCCGCATCGGTCCAGATTGCCGTCGGCGCGGAGGTGCAGATCCGGGCTGCCAACGGCCGCCGTCCCACGTTGGTGTTGTCGCAACCTCTGGTGGTGTCAGGGGAGGCCGGCAGCGTGTTCGTCCTCAACGGCCTGCTCGTCACCGGCGAGCACATCATCGTGCCGGCCGCGGGCGGCAATGTCCTGTCCCGGTTGCGACTCGTACACACCACGATCGTGCCCGGTTGGACGCTCACCGGAGCTGGCTCCCCGCAACACCCGGACGAACCCGCGCTGGAGTGTGAATTGCCCGACTTGGCGCTCGAAGTGGAGCGCTCGATCGTCGGCGCGCTGCGCCTCGACCAACACGCGTCCTGCCGAGCACTCGACAGCATCATCGACGCCACCGCCCGCGATCGCACGGCCGTCGCCGGTCTCGACGGCAACGCGCCCGGCGGGCGCCTCACGCTCGAGTCCTGCACGGTGATCGGCAAGGTGCACGCTGCCGAATTCGCGCTGGTCTCCGATTCGATTCTGGCCGCCGAGCTCGGTGCGGGAGACACCTGGCCGGTGGCCGTGCGGGCCCTGCGCAAACAGACGGGCTGCATCCGATTCAGTTTCGTGCCGTTCGATTCGATCGTGCCGCGGCGCTACCACTGCCAGCCGGACTCGGCGGCGACGGCGCGCAGGATCGCACCGCGATTCACCTCGTTGCGTCACGGCACGGCGGCATACGTGCAGCTACAGACCCGCACCGCCGACGCCATCCGGCGCGGCGCCGACAGCGAGAGCGAGATGGGTGTCTACCACCATCTGTTCGGGCCCCAACGCGAAACCAACCTGCGCATCCGGTTGGCGGAGTATCTCCGTGTCGGCTTGCGCGCTGGCATCTTCTACGAGTCGTAAGGAAGCCGATTATGGGACTCGATTACAGCCGCATCCGCTTCGATGCACGCCGGGACTTCCTTGGCGTCCTTATGCAGCAGGGCCGCGTCCAGCTCGACTCGGATTGGAACGATTGGGTCGCCGAGTTGTCGCGGCGGATGCAGGCGGGTGCCCTGGACACCGTCGGGCGCGCCGTGGTCCCCCGGGAGACCGCCGATGGATTCCTGATCGAGGCAGCCGGCGGTGGGCTGACCATCGGGGCCGGGCGGATGTACGTCGACGGTCTGCTGGCCGAGAACCACGGCGCACCGCCGGCCGACGAGTGGAATCCGCGGTTGGCGGAGCTCACCAGCACCGACCCGGTCGACTACACCGTCCAGCCGTATCTGCCGAACCCGCCGGCGCTGCCCGCTTCACCGGGTCCACACCTGGTTTACCTTGACGTCTGGCAGCGCGAGGTGGGCCTCCTTCAGGACCCCGATCTGATCGAAAGTGCGGTCGGGGTCGACTCCACCGGCCGCCTGCAGACCGTGTGGCAGGTGAAGGTGCTCGCCGGCGTCGGCGACGTGACATGTGCCAGCGACGACGCCGACGTCCCGAACTGGCCGGACACCATCCGTCCCTCCGGCGCCCGGCTGACCACCTCGACCGGCACCGTTTCGGAGCCGCCCAACCCTTGCCAGGTACCGCCGGGAGCGGGGTATTCGGGGCTGGAGAACCAGCTTTACCGCGTCGAGATCCATACGCCCGGCCCGCTCGGCACCGCGACCTTCAAGTGGTCGCGGGACAACGCCACCGTGGCGACCCGGGTCACGCATGTCAACGCCGCGGGCGACCAGCTGACGGTGGAGAGCACCGGTCGCGACGACGTGCTTCGCTTCAATGACGGCGACTGGATCGAAGTCACCGACGACTGGCTCGAGCTGCACAACCAGCCAGGTGAGCTGCGGCGGATCAAACTCGCCGGTGGGGTGGACGACGTGGGCCGCACCATCGAGCTGGAATCACCGGTGACGGCGGCGTTGTTCCCCGTCGACGCACAGAACGCGACCGACCCGGGCCGCCACACTCTCATCCGGCGATGGGACCAAGGCGGCCAGGTGCGTAACGAGGACGGCACCGCCTACGCCGATCTCGACGCGGCCGGCAGCACCGGCGATATCGTCGTCCCGCCCGCCAGCTCCCCGGTGTTCCTGGAGTACGGGGTCCTGGTCGACTTCGACCTCGACCCGGTCGGCGGTGAATTCCGGCCGGGGGATTACTGGGTCGTCGCCGCCCGTGCGGTCGACGCCTCGATCGACGAGTTGGACCGGGCAGCACCGTTGGGCATCCACCATCACTACGCGCGGCTGGCCATGGTGACGTTCCCGGACGACGAGACCGACTGCCGGATGCTTTGGCCGCCGCTGACCGAGGGTGAGAGCTGCGACTGCACGGTGTGCGTGACCCCGGACGGCCACAACTCGGGCACCGCCACGATCCAGCAGGCTGTCGACTCGGTGCAGGCCGTCGGCGGCACCATCTGTCTCGGCGCAGGTACCTACCTGATCCGCGAGCCGATCCAGCTTCACAGTGCCCAGTCGCTGCGGATACGCGGACAGGGCTGGGCCACGATCCTGCTGGCCAGAGCCGTCGGGACGGTCATCGACGTGTCCGGTGGGAGCGGGATCGCGCTGGAAAACCTGTCGGTGATCGGCGGTGGCCTGGACAGCGACGACGGCCGCTCAGTCATGGTCTCCGCGACGAACGTCATCGACTTCCGCATTCAACATTGCAACGTGGTCGGCGTCGCAAACCGGGACGCCACCACGGCCGCGCTGGGTTTCTCCGGTGCGGTGCTGGGGGCAGCCGTCACCGACTGCGCCTTCGTGGCGGTGGACGGCGTCGTCAGCGGCCCGAGCCGGGAAAAATACCTGCTCGCCGCGCATCTGCGCATCGCGGACAATGTGCTGTTCTGCCGTCAGCGCGGCATCGTCTTCGAGCAGGCCAGCTTCTACGTGGGCGACTGCAGACTCGTCGACAACCTGATCCTGGGCTGCGCCGACACCGCGCTGGTCGCCATCGGCGGCACCGTTCCGGGGTCGTGCGTCACCATCGCGGGCAACGCGATTCACACCCAGGGCACCGGCATACGGGCCGGGACGGATGACCTGTCGATTCGGGAAAACCAGATCACCGGCCGAGACCGGGAACGTGCGGCGGACGGCATCGTTCTCACTCGCGGGCTCGATCCGATTGCCATCGACCGGCTGCACGTCATCGGGAACCGGTTGCTGAGCATCGGCGGCCGCGGGATCGTGATCGAGCACCGCGTCGAGACCGGCATGATCAAGCAGAACGCTCTCGACGGCACCGGCGGCGCCGGCCTTACCGTGGAGCCGGGCGGCAGCCTGGGGTACGTGTCTATCGAGAACAACAGGTTCGCCGACATCGGCGCGGACGAGAATCCGGACCTCGCGTTCGCCGGCCTGCAGATTGTCGCCGCCGACCGTGTCGACCTCGTCGGCAACGTGGTGGAAGGCGTGGGCCGACAGGCGCTGGCGAATCCGTTCGTCGCCGGGATCGCGGCCGGTGCCGTCGGCGAGTTGCGTGCGACGGGCAATCGGCTGCGTGCCATCGGGCCCGAGACGAGCGCGAGGCTGATAGCCGGGATCTACGTCGCCCCACCCGTGCCGCAGGTCACCCTCGACGACAACTCGGTGCACCGGACCGGTGATGATCAGCAACCGTTGGTGCCTTGGGCCGCGATCCTGATTTTCCCGGTCAGCTGGACCGACCTCGAGCAAGCCGAGAACGCCGGATTCGACGCGTCGGGGCCGGGCATCGGTAGCTTCAAGTTCGCCCATGCCGAAACGTCCACATTCTTACTCAGTCCGACACATCTGACCGCGATCAGCACGGTGCCGTCAGAGGTGTCCGTCCGGGGTAACCGCCTGCAGGGCGGCGATATCCGGGTCCCTCTGGTCGTTATCGGCGGCGGGGTGGGGACCTGCCTGTTCTCGGACAACCACTGCCGTGTTGCGGGACAGGTTGGCAACGAACCGGTACACGGATCTCTGGCTGCGGTGGTCAACAACGTAGCCAACAACCGACTCACGGCGGAAACCGACGCGGAATCCTTGCACCTGATCAACGGCAACGAGCTCGCCGTGGTCCTGGGCAACATCAGCAGCGGACGCATCCGGGTGAACGGCGCAGCCGTGCCAGCACCCTTTGACCAGCTCAACCTCCTCGCTCTCTGATCAAGGATTCGGCATGAAAATCACCGTTCTGCACGAAGCGACCTCGGTCGACGCCCTGGTCGAAAGTATCGCCCCGGGGCTCGCGCCCGACGACCGCGAGCGTGTCGCCACCGCGCTGCTCAAGGCCAACCCGGGCCTCAACCGGCGGGACCGACTCGAAGTCGGGACCGTCCTTGCGGTGCCCGCGGTCGCGGGCGTGGCATTCACGCCCGCAGCAGGCACATCGGGGATGCACGACCCCGTCGAGAAGATCGGCGGCCAATTCGCCCGCGCAATAAAGGATTACGGTGCCCACCTCGCGCAGCGTCACGAGCAGTACCAGGACCAGCTTAAGCAGGAGGCCACGCTGCTGGAGAGCGAGCAATTTCGAAGTGTGCTGCGCACGCGCCAGGACGACCTCGGACCCCTCGTGCCACGGATCGAGGCCTCGATCGAGGCCCGCTCACGAGCGGCAGCCGCGCTGGACCAGGACGTGCAGGAGGCGGTGCGCAAACTCGTCGATACTCTCGCGAGTCTGTGACCACGCGGTGAAGCTCCGGGTGGAGGTTCGCCGATGACGCGTCTGCATGGAAATGTGGCGCTGCATCCGGGGCCGAACGCTGCCCTCAGTGTGCTGTCCAGCGGCGCGTGGGCGCAGCGGCCACGGGTGCCCGCGCGGCCCCATGAGGGCGGACTCGAACCGGCCGTGGCCGCAGAGGAAACGGGGGCGAGCCCCTCGGATATCGAGCCCGGGGCCAGCTTCCGTTTTGCGGACCTGCGGGTGGCCGGGCTCGAACGCATCGCGAGAACGCCCGCCGTCGAGTCGCCGACGCCGGTCGTGGCTCCCAACGGTCCGTTCGAGGTCACCGAACCGAACGATCCGAGCGAAGTCGAGGCCGATCGCTTTGCCGACGCCGCCGTCGAACTGCTCGCACCTGCCACCCCGGTAGCCCCCGCCACCTCGCGGGTCGCGTCGACCGCACCGATCCCGGCGACCCTGCCCACCACGCCGCCAACCGAGCCGGAGACCGAGGAGGAGGTGGAGGAGGCCGACAAGGCCGAGCGGGACGCCGACAGTGGCAAACAGTCCACCGGCGCCCTCCCGTCCGAGCCACCGCCGCTGCCCGAGAGCGTAGGCGCTCCCCTCGGCGCAGCCGTCCGCGAGCGGATCGAGCCGTTGATCGGGATCGACCTCAGCCGAGTGCGGATCCATACCGATGCCAGGTCGGCCGCACTCGCGAAGCATTTCGAGGCTCGCGCATTCGCCAACCGCAGTGACATCTTCTTCGCCTCGGGCGCGCATGCCCCGAACACGCGATCGGGTCTGCACCTACTTCTTCACGAAGTGGCTCATGTGGTGCAGAACTCGGGTCGACAGCCCGGCTCCGACACCATCGCGCGCGCACCGTTCTTCAGCGGTCCGGGCGTCCACGACAAGATCGAAGAAATACTGATCGAGAAGCACAAAGGCACCCATCTGATCGCCGAGGGCGTGCTCCCGGGGGCCAACAAAAATGGCAAGGAGCTGTCCCGCCTCGGCCACCCGGACCTCTACCGATCCTCGGCCGGGGCCAAGGTCCCCTGGGTCCGCGGGGAAACACAGGACGACGGCTCACTGAAATATGTGCCCGTCGTCCTGGGTGGACGCAAGCATCCGCGCACCTTCGGCGGGAAGCCCGGGCATGAACCGACCGTAGACAAGAACCAGAACTTCACCGGCGACTTTCCGACATCGTTCGAGGTGGCCGAGATCAAGCCGGTGGGTTTCTTCAAGGGCGGGGCGGAGTACGTCGCGGAAAGCTTGGTCCAGTCGAACAATTACCTTGAGGGATTTCCGGAGTTCGCCAAGCAGGCCCGGGCGGACGGCAAGAGCCAGACTATTCCGACGGCGGCATTTCTGACGAAGGTTCCGAACTTCCTGCCGCCGGCCATCGACTACAACAACTTCGCCAGCGACGCCGCGAACCCGTCGCCGGCCAAGCCGAATCTCGTCTTCGGCCCGCGGCGGTACTGGGTCTATCCGCAGCAGAGCTCGCCCGTTCTGCACTACGTAGACCTCCCGCATCCGTACGCCGCCTCCGACTACACCAAGGCTCTCGATGACGTCTTCGCCGTGCTCGAGGGTGTGAAGAACCGCCTCGGGGATAAGCAGTACAAGCTTACCGGGAATAAGCAGTACAAGTTTAAGTCGACCCGGCAGCGCGGGGCCCGCGGACGCCGTCGCACCCGCCGCGTGGCGCGAAAGACCGACTGGAAGGCGGTCCACACGGCCTGGGAGGCGGACCGGTTGAAATGGGATGACACGAAGGCCAAGCCGTACCTCAAAACCGACGCGGCCAAAGCCGTCCGGGAGAAGGCCGCGGCCGATCGATTCCTCAAACTGCCCGTCAGCCTGGATGCGCAGGGCGACGACCGGGCCCACAAGTTCCGGCAGGTCGAGCTCTTCAGCGGCCGGACCGGAAAGATCCTCGGCGACATACGCTACGCACTCGCGCCGGTGTTCGAGAAGATCGGACCGTTCTTCGAATGGCTGAAACAGAAATTCACCGCCCTAGTCGGAAAGCTCAAGCAGGCGAAGACGCTCATCGGTGGCATGACCTGGGCGCAGACCATTCTCGATGTGATATGCGCCGCGCTCCGGACCACCGTGCAGGAGGCCGTGTCCCTGCTGTTCGGCAAGTTCCAGTCCTGCATCATCGGGATGATCGACAACTTCGTGCAGGGCTTCACCCGCGACTTGACCGACGAGTTGGAGAAGCCGTTCGAAACCGCGAAGAAGGCCTTCTTCGATTGGCTCGGTACCGACGAGCAGGCGGCCGGGCAGCTCATCACCGACGTCCAGGCTTCGTTCACGAAGTACGAGGCCATCGTCGACGGGGTCATGAACGTCCAACGGCTGGTCGACGAGATCAAGGTCTACGAGTTGGTCATCCGGGGCATCGTCGAGGCGATTTCGTGCGCGACTCCACCCGGCTTGGGGTGCCTGTGGGGCCTGGTGGCGCAGCTGGCGCCCCAAGCGATCGTCGACCTCGCCATGACGTCAGATCTGTTCCAGGATAAGGTGGTCCGGCCTCTCGTGCGAGATCTGTTGTCCGACATCCTCGATGAGCCGTTCTCGCGCATCGTGTCGACAAGCATGGAGGCGATCGGACTCGGCAAGTACGGCGAGGATGTGACGGCCTGTCACATCACGCCGATCGACATGAAGAAGTTGCTCGACCAAGCCATCACGCCGGGATTGAAGATCACCGATCCGGCGCTTCTTCGCAAGCGTGAGGAATGGGAGAAGGCACACGAGGGCGCGCTCCTCGACGCCGCCGAGGGCAAGTTCATCAAGAAGGACGGCAAGCCGGCGACCCGCCAGGAAATCAAGCGGTTGATGGAGGCGACACGCGATCTGCTGCCGTCCGCGGGCAACATTCAGGATGCCGTGGCCGGTGCCCGCCGGGCCGACGGGAAGATCGACTTCCAGAAGCTCTCGGACTGGGCCCAAGGCAAGGTGAAGGCCAGCCCTCGTGTCGTCCCGTCGGGAGGGTTTTCCGCTGATCCCGGGCACCGGACGGATCCGGGCTACGTAAAGGACACGTTGGGACGCCTCGATCTCGCCAAGGCGTCCGCATCACAGCTGGTTGCTGTGCTGGAAGACTCGCGCGACAGTGACGGCAACGTCAACGTAGACCAGTTCGCCCGCCGGATGGAGAAACACGTCGAACGCCAACAACTCAAGCGCGATATCGAGGCCCAGCAGCCGGACCTGCGGGGTGTGCCCAAACAAGCAGGCCCCGAACTGACCGATCCCAGCGGGACGGCAGCGAGCAGCGATCAGCTGCGCGAGCTGGTGGAAAGCCTGGCGAAGGCAAACCTCGGCGAGGTGAGTGCCGCTGAGAAGGTCGCAGCGGCGCGAGGTGCCAACGGGAAGGTGGATGTGGCACAGCTCAAGGCCGCCGTCGATGCGGCGGCCGGTGGCCTGGCCGGAAGCGCGCCGCCCGGCTCAGACGCGCCCTCGCTCGGGGCGGAGTCCGATGAAGCGCCGCCGCAGAAGAAGCCGGAACCCAAGCAGCCCGACAAGGACTTCGGCAGGGGGCCTCGGGACACCGGTCCGCCATTCCGGATCGGCCCGTTCGACGTGGGCCCACAGCCTATGGTCGGGCCGGAGGGCACCAAACGAAAGCAGGGGTAAGGCTCGGGGGGCGAGCGACGCTGCGCAAAGATCCTTGTCACTGTTTGGCCAATGATGGTCAATAATGAGGTATCCGCGTTGCCTACTATTGGGTCGAGGCTTGAGATGAGCACGCCACAGCGCCAGGTGCTACCGACCGGTTCCTTCGCTCCGGTTTCGCACAGATTGCTGCAGCGCAAGTGCGCCTGCCATGGGGAGTGCGAGGACTGCCGTGACAAACAGCTGTTTCGGAAGCCACGGCAAAACTACGGCAGCAGTTACGCCACCCGTACTGTCAACCGCGACGTGGCGCATTCAGCGGGCCATCCGCTGGACGGCGCCACGCGCGCATATATGGAGCCGTCCTTCGGGCACGACTTCAGTCGGGTGCGCGTGCACACGGATACGAAGGCCGCCGAGTCGGCGCGCGCAGTGAACGCCCGCGCGTTCACTGTTGGTCAGTGCATCTATTTCGACAGCGGCGAGTATCGGCCGGACACGTTGTCGGGTAAGAGGTTGCTCGCCCATGAATTGGCCCACACCATTCAGCAGCGCAGCGCCGACACGGGCGCTCAGCACTTTTCACCCGATCGGGCGGCTCCCGAGAGCCACCACTTCGAGGACGAGGCCGATCATGCGGCCGAGAAGGTGCTCGTTGGTGGGTCTGTGCCGGCACTCGGAGCGGCCTCGCCCGGCGACGCACAGCGGCAGGGCAAAGACGACAAGAAGGAACTCAAGCAGCCCAAGGTGGTTCCACCCGTTAAACCAACCGCCGCACAGAGGAAGGTGATCGACGTGGCGAGGCGCGTCGCTGCCGTCCGAACCCAGGTGGCCAAGTTCAAAGCCACCGGTTTGCACGGCGATGCGGCGTTTCAGGACGCGCGCCAATTGGCGCAGATCAAATTCGACTGGGACCTCCCGAACATGGAACAGATCGGTGAAGTGCTCAGTGGAATGGGCGGCGGACTCATCGGAGTGGATGTCAAGGTTGCAGGTTTCGGCGACCCCCAGTGCGGTTCGCGAGCAGGGTATGTCAGCAACCACCGACCACCGATCGTGCTCTGCCCGGCGTTCTTCACGGATCCCACCGGCGCCGAGGGGCGCTCCCGAACGATGATCCACGAAATGGCGCACCTGCAAGGCGTCGGGTCCGCTGACGTCGGCGAGGAGTACTTCGTCACGTTCGATTGCACGTCGAAAGGCTCGTTCGAGTCTGCCGATTCGTGGGCCAATTATGTCCATTGCCTCAGCGGCCAGACTCCAGACAAGCCAGTGGAGATCAAGGGTAAGGGCGCGGGCAAGACCGCCCCGCCGAAGAAGCCGGAGCGAACGGCCAAGTAGCGAGAAAAGCCACGTTGACTGCCACTAACGAACTGGCCCGGTTTGATCCCAGCGGACGCCGGCCACTACGGACTTCGGCGCCCGTGACCGGTTTGAGCCATTAGCGCGGATTCCCGCAAGGTCGTCATGGGCGATCAGGCTGGCGTTGGCTGGGATCGGGTAGTGCCCGATTGGCTTTGTCTCTCTGCGGCTTCGGCTTCTGAGGTAATTACTTCCAGCACCGGATGGGGTAAGTTTCGCTGCCTGTCACAGCCTGTATCCGTATCACGTTGTGCAACCGACGGCAGCGAGAGCCGCGGTGCGTCCGAACAAATCACAACCCTGTGAGTAGTTTCCGCTTCGCTGGGCGGGTCGCCTTGACCCGCCCCGACCAGACAGTTCTAGTACAAGGGTGGAACAGGCAGCGGAATCGACCCCAGCTGGGGCCGCTCGGCCCGGTGGTGAGTTCTTCGCTGCCCCGACCGAGGTGAACCACCGCCGTTACGAGGCGCTGCGCGCCTACCTGTTCGAAGGTGCCTCGGCCGCACAGGCTGCCGCCCGGTTCGGCTACACGCCGGCCGCCCTGACCTCGTTGGCCCGTTTCACCCACACCGCCGCGCAGTTTTCTCCTGATTCTTCACATGGTAGGCACCAATCCACTCTTCTCGATATCAAACAGTCCCCCGTCCCGGCGCGCCCCGGACCCGCGATCTCTTCCACAGAAATGGATCGTCGGAAGGTCGGTTCCGATCAATCGAGCACCGCGGCGATGAACGCCCGAGCCGTCGGCGTGTTCTCTTCGAAGGTGGGCTGAATTTGACTGGCGGGAAGGATGAAACCGCCCTCCATCGCGGTGCGCGGCCGCAGCTCGATGGTGAAGGAGGGGATCCCGTACACGCCGTAGGTCCAGTCCGTTGTGTCGCCCGCGGTCGGGTACAGCTGGGACGACTGCTCGGCCACGTACTCCTTCCCGTGCACGGCCTTGATCAGGGTGCTCATCTTGGTGGCGAGGGTGGCCATTGCGTTCCGGTCCGCCGCGTTCTGGATCGGTTTCCGGGTGTAGCCCCACGGGTACAGGATCAGCTGGGAGTAGCTGTGGTAGGTGATCACCCCCGCGAACAGTTCCCGTCCGATCAGGTCCCGGACCGCGCGGGTCTCGGGCTCGGAGAAGGCGCGCGGCCCCACGTAGGTCTCGTCGGCGGGGGTGTGCGAGGAGGTGTCGATGTCGAGGGTGCCCCACATGTAGCCGTAGTTGCGGTTCGGGTCCACCCCGATGGTGCCGTCGAAGTTCGTGCGGCGGTTCTTGCGCCACAGCCGCTCGGTGGTCCTGCTGTGTTCGTGTCCGTCGGGGTTGACCATGGGCGCGACCCAGATCTCGCTGGTGGACAGCCAGGTCGACACGGGATCGGTGGTCGAGTTCGTCAGTAGATGCTCGGCCAGCAGGTAGGGGACCTCGACCGCGAGCCATTCACGGGCGTGATGGCATCCCATGAACGCTATCTTGGTGGTGCTGCCCTTCCGCTCGCCGAGGCGCAGCGCCCAGATGGGGCGCTTCTCCACGCTGCGCCCGATCTCCTCCAGTGCGGCGATCTCTGGAAAGCGTTGCGCGAGAGCGCGCATGTCGTGCTCGAGGGTGGCCGCGGAGTGATATCCGGAGGCGGCCTCTTCGGTGGCGAAGTCGGACAGGAAGGCTTCTGTTTCCTGTAATTGTTCGATCGTGTAGCCCATCTTCTCGAGACGTTCCAGCTGCGCCTCGGCGGCCCGCACCACCGCATGTTCCGCCGTCAGTTCCCAGATGTCCAGGCCGAGGGGCATCTCCGCGAGCTTGTTCATGGCGGCTTGTGGCCGCTCCGACGTGACGTTCACTATCAGGTTCATTGTTGCTCCTCATGATCCGATGTCCCCGCAGCGGGGGGACGTTTCTCGAACGCTTCGACCGTGCTGATCCGCTCCACGGTGGCCAGCCGGCGGCGCTGCACCTCGGCGAGCTGTGCGTCAGTGGCGGCGACCACCAGTTCGTTTCCGTGGCGCTCCCACACGTCCAGGCCGAGGCCCACCGCGAGCAGGGTCTCCACGTCCGTCCCGGGGGAGGGGACGAGGCGGGCCACCCAGCGCGAGGGGGTATCGACCATGGCGACGGGCCCTCCTTTCGGTGTCCCGGCTTCGCGGGTGGTCCGGGAGACCGCCGCACAACCCGGGCTGATGCCGTGGACGTCAGAACGTGATCGAGAATCCCGGCTGGGAGGCCTGGACTTTGGTGTAGGTGACGCCGTCCACTCGCAGCCCGTCCGGGTTGAGCACGGTGATCTGGCCGCCCGTGTTGGGCAGCACCACCGGCACGGTGAGGGTGCACCGGAGCGTGTCTCCCGCCTCGATCGTCCCCGACAGGGCCATCGGATGCTTGTCACGGTCCAGCAGTCGCCAGCCGTCCAGGTCGATCGCCGCGCTGGTGGTGTTGAGCAGCGTCACGGTCTCCACCTCGGGGGAGAGCACCGGGTTCGCCAGCGCCGCGACGATCCGCACCGCCCCATCCGGCGCCTCGGGTGTCGGTGGGGTGCCCGGGGTGAACGGGCGAGCGATGATGCCGCGGTCCGAGGGTGGCCCGCTGACGGCCGGCCGGATCTGGTGCCCGGTCTCGTCGTCGGTGTGCCAGGTCTGCGACTGGAATTTCAGGAACACCCCCACCCACTGGTCCTGGCCGGGGAAGTGCAGCAGCAGCGCACCGTCCTGGTAGACGCCGTCATCGGTGGTGAAGCGGCCGACGTTGGCCTGGTTCATGTGGATGTCGTGCACCCCGTTGCCGGGCAGGAACCCGAAGATCTTGTCCTTCTTTCGGTCTTCGGGTCCCCACCGTTCGCCGAAGGCGTAGAGCATCGCGTCCTCGTCGGCCATCGCCCGCTGGACGTAGTGGTCGATCTTCTCGTTCAGGTCGTTGTCCGGGCCGGGCACGTTGAACGGCAGCGGCACCATCTTCCGGGGATCGAACAGATTCGAGCGGATGAAATCCAGCGCCGGCCCGCCCGGTGCCGAGGCGAGCCGGTGCCAACCCTCGTCGAGGGCCGCGCACTGCGGCAGGAACGGATGCTGAAAATGGGACTCGATGAGGTACTCGACCTCCGAGGGCTCCAGCGCCGAGGCCACGTTGACCGCGATGCGATAGTCGGTGGTCTCGTCGATCACGTGGACCTGGTAGTGCGGATTCGCGCCGGAACCCAGCACCCGGTTGATCGGGCGGCCCTTGAGGACCCCGTACTTCGTCAACGGCATGTCGACCTCCTGGAAACGGCGGGTGTGCGGTGGCGGATGCCGGTCACGGTGTGAACCGGGCGATCGCGGGCGCCTCCCGCCGGCGGGTGGGATCGGTGGAGATGCTCGCCAGGGCGGTGTCGCCGGCGGTGCCGGTGTCCGGCGAGGTGATCGAGCAGGCGGTGGCTGATCAGGACGTGGTCGATCAGTTCGCGTTGCCCTCGAAGAGGCGCGAGTACCGTTCCTCGGCCGGGATCTTCCGGGCGATGGTCCACAGCCGGGTGGTATTGCCCCGGTCGGGATACTGCGCGAGGCCCGCGACGTCCTCGGAGTGGTCGAACCCGGGTGTGTCGTACTGTGATCCGGGTGGCCCGTACAGCATCGGGGTGGTCGCGGCCTGCGGGGTGTCGCTGCAATCGCCGAGCACGATCACCGACGCCACTGCCGGCGGTGCGGCCGGGGTGCGCAGCACGGTCGCGGCGATCCGCAGCGTCGCGGCCTCGGCGGCCCGCCGATACAACGCGTACGCCCCGAGGCGGGCGCGTCCGTCCTCGTCCCGGGGTGTGAACCGGTTCCCCGGGAAGGTGCAGGTTCTCCAGATTCCCGGTCGCTACCGTTACCATCAGCCCTCCCTCATGACATGTCCCGGCATCGGGCGCGCGCCGGGATGTGGTGCGCCGGGCTCGGTCACCGACACACACCAGCATGGTCCCCACCGTCCCCGGGTGTCACGAGTAGTGCACTACCTGCCTCGTGTGGATGGCTCGCCCACGGTGGAAGTATCCGAGCGGGCTTCTAGGACGCCTCCGCCGGGCACCTTTGATGCAGAGCAGGAGCGCGTACCGCGACCGGCAGGCTTGAGAAGCTCACGGCCACAGTCGACATCATCGATATTCGAGGTCCACCGGCATGTCCCGGCCAGCGGGACGACCCGTACGGGGTCTATCGCGTCGTCGTGTAGGCCCAGTTCCCTCGAACATGTCCCGGGTGCCGGGTAGAACGTCGTCGCGGGTCGGCGTATGCAATTTGCCATCGGCCCTGAGCCACCCACGGCAAGTTGCCGACACGACCAGCGGACATGCATCGGTGTGTACTCCCGTTCGCGTTCAAGGGAACTGGGCCCTTCAATGGGTTCGATCGATCCGGGTGATTGAGGGCCCCGGGTCACCGGGCACTTGGCATGGCTGATCGTCCCCACCCACGATCGGCGATATGCGACATCCCATGAGGGCATAGACGGCCGACGCGGCGCGCTGGGCCTGGTCCCCGAGTGCGTCACCTCCTGGAACGCCAGGTACCTCGACGCCGCGCCCACCGCGTTGCGGCACGACGGATATCCGGTGGCCGAGGAGGACATCGTGCACCTCGGCCCGCTGCGGCATATCAATGGGGTGCAGTTGCGGGGGCAGTGCCTCGACGTCCCTGGGCTTGAGCCCACTTGCTCGGGGCCACCGATACATGGGCTCGACCCACAGTTGGTACGAAATTCGAGTGGTTCACTACTCATGTTGTGGCGGGCGGCGAAGCCGAGACTTGTCGATGTGAGCGATTCGGTCAGATGATCGGCCCCACCACGATTTTCGCATCAGTGGTTCAGCCGTCGCGGCCATCGGGTGGCCGATCTCCCTCGGCCATGAAACGTGTCCAAAGGAATGAAAGCCATACGCGCGTTCCCGGTGACTAGAGGTTTCACGACCGACAACCGAATATCCGACAAGAAAGGCAAGGAAAGCCATGAACGTCGTATCGGATCCGACAGCAGAATCGGAATTCGCGGACTTCGTAGAGGAGGCGACCGGGCCGCTCTCGACGAACGGGCACGCGCCGGAGGCCTCGGGGCCGGAGACGCACGCCGAAAGTCCGGGAGCTGTGCCACCGATCGCGCTTCCCAAGTTGGCTGTTCAAGCGGCGTATCGAGCCACCGTATCCGGGTTCGATCTGGAGTTGCGGGTCGATGTCGACGGCGTCCGTCCAACGAAGCGGGTCAGCGGCGACTTCTTCACCCGCTCCGGTGCGACCGTGAGCTACTTCGGTTCGTTTGTGGTCAACGCGGTCACCGTCACCACCACCGCCGACGAGGTCAAGGTCGAAGGCCGGGGCGCCTTCACCTGGTCGGCGGCGAACCCGTTCGTGCGCGTGACGATTCCGCGGGTGACGATCCTTCAGCAGCGCAAACCGGCAACGCTGACCTTTTTGAACGCGGCGGGCGTCGCGGGCGCCAGCTACGTGTGCCCGTTCGCCTCCCGCTACCTTCGCACCGTCCAGTGGGAGCAGGATTCGGTCGCCGGCACAGTCCCGTTCATCTCCTACGACACGGGTTCACTGAGCGGTCCCGCTGGTAGCCCAGCGCGTGTCCTGACGGTGTCGAAGGCATATCAAGAGACCGGGATCGACCTACAGGTAGCGGGCGCACCGAACGTCGTTCCGGTCGGGAGTGCCGGCAGCGACGCGAAGTGGACCGACGCCGAACTCCACGCCGCGATGGTCAACCATTTCAGCCTGCATGCCGACAGACCGCAATGGCGGGTCTGGCTGCTTGTGGCGACCACCCACGTCGGCGGCTACCGCGGAATCATGTTCGACTACTCGGACTCGTTCCAGCGGCAGGGCTGTGCCGTCCTGTACGACGCCATCAAGGGGACCGACGCGGATAGCCAGCGAGCGGCGTTGCGCACATACGTCCACGAGCTCGGGCATGCGTTCAATCTGCTCCACTCGTGGCAGAAGAACCTCGCCGACCCGCCGGCGCCTCTGGGGCCGAACAACGGATTCGGCGATCTATCCTGGATGAACTACGTCCAGAACTACAACTCCGGTACCGGCCAGGCCGGCGCGGCGGCGTACTGGGCGGCGTTCCCGTTCCAATTCACCGACAACGAACTCGTCCACCTGCGTCACGGCTTCTACAAGAACGTCGTGATGGGGGCCAACTCGTTCGGCAAGGGTGCCGCCGAGATCGACCCGGACATGTTCGACGAACCGCTCGTCGACAACTCGGGGCTGGCCCTGGAACTGCGGTCGAAGGGCGCATTCGAGTATGGGGAGCCGGTCGTCGCGGAGATCAAGCTGTCGACGAACGATCTGCGCGGGCGTGAGACGCACGGATATCTGCACCCCAACGACGATTTCGTGAGCATCGCGATCCGTCAACCGACCGGCCGAACCGTCGTGTTCCGCCCGATGATGCGGCGCTGCGCGGATGAGTCCCGGGTCATCCGCCTCGACGGCAGTCGCCCGGCGATCTACGAGAGCGCTTACATCGGCTTCGGACGCGACGGACACATGTTCGAGCAGCCGGGCCTCTACCAGCTACGTGCGCAATACCTGGCGGCGGACGGCTCGCGGGTCGTCTCGCCGGTCACCGAACTGCGCGTGCGGCGCCCGATGAACCGCGAGGACGAACTGGTCGGCGAGCTGCTGCTCGGCGACGAGCAAGGTCAACTACTGGCACTGCTCGGCTCGGATTCGGCCGTGCTGCAGAGCGGGAACGACGCCCTCGGCACCTTGCTCGACGAGCACGCCGAGCATCCGCTCACCGTTTACGCTCGGCTCGTGAAGGGCGTGAACGCGGCCCGTGACTTCAAGCTCCTGACACCGCAGAAGACGATCACGGTCCGCGACGCCGACACCACGACGGCAATCTCCATGCTCAAACAGGTCGAGCAGGCCTCCACCGCCGACGCCGGCGTCGACAACATCACGCTCAACATGGCAATGCACTGCCAGGCCAGAGCCGAGGCCCGCGCCGGGCACACCGCGAAGGTCGAAAAGGTGCTCGACCGGATGGTCGACATCTTCCGCAGTAAGGATCTCAAGAACGAGGTGCTCGAGACGATCACAGCGGAGGCGAAGACGGCGAAGAGCGAAATCGTCGGCGAGGAGACCGGTGCCTGAACCGGAGGGGGGCCTTTCGCTCCACCTGCGCGCGGGTGGCCCCACCCAACGGGGCCACCCGCTGAGCGTGTCCATCCAACTGCGCAACTGCGGCCCCCGTCGGTGCCTGCTGGTCGGGGTACTCGACGGCTCGGAGTCGTGTCTGCGCTACCCGCACTACCGACCACAGATCGTCCACGACGGAGCGGTCGTGGCCGCGCCTGAGGTGTCCGAGGACCCACTCGTCGGCCCCCTGCGGGCCGTGGACTTTGTCCGCCTCGATCCCGGTGGGGCGTTCGACCCGAGCGCCGGACATGGTGCAGCGGCGTTTCTGCCACTGACGACGTTCACCAACTTCGTGCCGACCGAGAGCGGAATCTACGTATGCACGCTCGAGTTCTCGACGGAGAGTTTGCGCACCGAGGACTGGCTCGGGCGCTTCAATCAGGACGCCGAACGAGACGTCGTGTTGGACCTGATTGCGGATGTGCCGCGCGTGACGCTCCGGGCGGAACCGCTCCAGATGTTCGTTCGGTGAACGGTTCACGGCATGACCGCTGCACACCGGAGGAACGCCTCAACAAAGAAATCCGCAGACGGACCGATGTGGTCGGGATCTTCCCCGATCGCACCGCGTTGATCCGGCTCGTCGGGGCGGTCTTGGCCGAGCAGCACGACGAGTGGATCGAAGGGCGCCGCTATCTCGGCCTGGATGTTCTGGCCCGCTCCCGCAACGACAAGCCCACCGAGAGCAGCACTGAATCCACCGGGGAGGTGACACCGGCCTTGACTGCTTGACTCACCAACCGAGGAGTCCACGTGACAGCCCTCGTACACCACCCCCAAGGACTTGACCCGCCGCCGTGGTCGAGCTGGCGACTGCTGCCTTGTAGGTCATTCCTTTGGGCAGGCGCAGGACATCGGCCAGAGCAGCATGCTCGTTGGGGGTAGGGATAGAAACGGGTTCCCCCGACCGCGGGTCCGAGTGCCGTGGAGTGAATAGCGATGATCGCTCGAAGTCGACTGTCGGGGTCGTGACAGAAGACGACCTGTTCGTGGGGGAAGTCGGCGAATACGTCGCGGTCGAAGACACCGATGTCATTGTCGGTAATGGTGCTGGTCGATGACATGGTTTTCTACCTAGGGTGGGGTGGTTTCGTGGGCGGACCGTGGCGCGCGGGTGGTGCCCGGCCCCAGCGCAAGGGCGGCCGATGGTGCACTCCATGGCCGGAGCGCATCCACCGCCCGCCCGTATGAATCAGGGCCGTGGGCCGACCTGGTTGTCCAGATCCGCGGTGTCGATGCCGAGTTCGCGGAGGCGGTCCAGGTAGAGGTGCACATTGCGCATCTTCACCTCTTCGTAGCCGCGCACCATCTCGGGTGCCGACGCTACTGCGACGGCGGTGTCGTAGGAACCGGTGCGCAGCCCGGCCACCAGCTCGCTGATCACCCCTTCGTAATGGGCCAGGAGCTTGCGTTCCACCCTGCGCACGTGCGCGTATCCGAAGGGGTCGAAAGCGGTGCCACGCAGGAACTTCCCCTTCGCGAGGACCTTGAGGGAGAAGTGCGAACTGGGTCCGAGCCCGATCTTCTTCTTCCGCCCCAGTGCCTTGAGGGTCGGCGGGTGCAGCTTGTAGGTCAGATTCGCACCGCCGGGCACCTCGGCGTTGACCGCCTCGACAAAGGCCGGGTCGGTGAGCATACGCGCGACTTCGTACTCATCCTTGTACGCGGTCAACTTGTGCAAACCCTCTGCGACGGCCGACGACAGCTCGGTGCGGTCGGTGATGGCCTGCTCGGCGATCCACACCCGCTCGACGAAGTCGATGTACTGCGAAGCGATGCGATCGCCTTGGAACGCAACCAGCGCGCCGGCGCGCCGTTCGAGGAGTTCGCGGGTCCGACCGGTCACCGGGGAACCGCTCAGTAGGTGCGTCGGAACGACTGTGCCACTGCGCTGCGGAACCGCCGCTGCCGTGGTGGCAGCCCGGAAGACTTCTGGATCGGCCACCGCGACCCGGCCCCACCGGAACGCGGTCTGGTTCGCGCGCACCGCGACACCGTTGATGGAGATCGCGTCCTCGATCGACTCGGCCGGGATCGGCAGAGCACCGGCCTGGTAGGCGGCGCCGACGATGAGCAGATTCGCCGCGGCCGTGTTACCGAACAAGGTCTCCGCAGCGGCCAGCGCATCGAAGGACACCAACGCGCGGCAGCGGGTGTCGACCCGGGTGAGCAGTTCGTCATCGGCAGGGTAGGACACCGATCCGTCGTAGACCATCGCTCCGGTCGCCGTCTTGCTGGTGGAGGCGACAGTGAGGGTGCGGTTCGGGTCCCCGTAGCCGACGTTCTTCGAGTCTGCGGCGGTGAGCAGGTCGAACGCGAGGATGCAGTCCGCGGAGGAGGGGCTGATCCGATTCGACGACTCGACCGGCTGCGCACTGATCCGCATGTGGGACGTGACCGGTCCGGCCTTCTGGCTCAGTCCGGTCTGGTCGAGCCCCTCGGCGTGCAGGCCGGCACGCAATGCGGCCATACCGAGGACCTGGTTGACGGTGACGATGCCGGTGCCGCCGACGCCGGCGAGGAAGACGTTGTAGGTCTCCTCGAGCGTCGGGAAGTCCGGCTCCGCGACCGTCGGTGGGGTCGGGGGATTCTTCCGTCCCGCGGACGCCGATTTCTCGGGAAGCTCCACGGTGACGAAGGACGGACATTCCCCGTCCAGGCACGTGTAGTCGGTGTTGCAGCTGGTTTGGTCGATGCGGGTCTTGCGGCCGAACTCGGTGTCCACTGGCTGAACGGATAGGCAGTTGCTCTTCACACCGCAGTCCCCGCAGCCCTCACAGACCGCCTCGTTGATCACGACCCGGGTACGGCGCACCGGCAGCTTTCCACGCTTGCGCTTGCGCCGTGCCTCCGCCGCGCACTGCTGGTCGAAGATCAGCACGGTGACACCCATGGTTTCGCGCAACGCACGCTGCGCCTCGTCGAGGCGGTCACGATCCCAGAGCAGAGCGTTGGCGGCGAAGGAGGCTCCCTTGTGGCGGTTGGGGTCCTCGGCGCAGACGATGATCTTGGCGACGCCCTCGGAGGCGAGCTTGTGGGTCAGCTCCGGCACGGTCAGGGCGGCCTCGGCGTCCTGGGCGCCGGTCATCGCTACGGCGGAGTTGTAGAGGATCTTGTAGGTGATGTTCACCCCGGCAGCGACGCAGGCCTGCACCGCGAGCTGCCCGGAGTGGAAGTAGGTGCCGTCACCGACGTTCTGGAAGATGTGGTCGATATCGGTGTACGGGGCCTGCCCGATCCACTGGGCTCCTTCGCCGCCCATCTGGGTCAGGCCGGTGACCTGGGAGTCGGTGCGCGAGGACATCGTCACCAGTGTGTGACAACCGATTCCTCCGCCGGCCAATGAGCCCTCGGGTACGGCGGTCGAGCGGTTGTGAGGGCAGCCGGAGCAGAAGTAGGCGGTACGGCTGGTGGGCAACACCGTGAGCTGCAGCGGCGGCGGAGGAGGCGCGGTGACGGCGACCCGGTCCTTCAAGACCGCACGCAGTGGCCCCGTCAGCCGGGCGGCGGTCAGCTCCCCGTCGGGGGGCACCAGGGCCTTGCGTTTCGCGTCGTGTTTACCCAGAACCAATGGCGCGGGATCGGTTCCGTACAGGATGTCCCTGACCTGGTACTCGACGAAGGACGTCTTGTCCTCGACGACGAGGACCGTGTCCACGCCGTCGGCCAGCCGACGGATTTGGTTGGCGCCGAGCGGGAACGGCATTCCCACGCGCAGGATGCGGATGCCCTCCCGAAGCAGGTCGTCCTTGCCGAGTCCGAGTTCGGTCAGGGCTTGGCGCAGCGAGTCGTAGGCGCTGCCGACGGCGACGATGCCCAGCCACGCCTTCTCCGGTGCGACTTCGATGCGGTCAATGTCGTTGGCGGCGTTGAACGCCTCCACCATCGCCCAGCGGGGGCCGTAGAGGTCGGCCTCGGCGAGGACGCTGTCGGCGGGAACCGCGTTGATGCGCTGCTTGTAACTCCAGGGACGGCCCTCCCATTCGATGGTGGGCACGACGATCTCGAAGTCTGCGAAATCACGGTCGAGAGTCCAGATGCCGTCGGCGACGTCGGCGACGAATTTCATCGCGGGCCAGCAGCCCGACGCGCGCGAGAGCTCGATCGCGTACAGTCCGAACGCGATCGTCTCCTCGGCGTTGCGGGGAAAGAAGATCGGCATCGACAAGGCGGCAAGCGCCTTCTCGCTGGCGGCCGGTATGGTCGACGATTTCGCGGCAGGGTCGTCGCCGACCAAGGCGAGGACGCCGCCGGCCGGGTTGGCGCCGTACATCGCGGCGTGGCGGATGGCGTCGCTGGCCCGGTCGAGGCCCGGGCCCTTGCCGTACCAGATCCCGATCACCCCGTCGTGGGTGCGCGAACCCTGGGGCAGCTCGAGCTGACTACCCCACACCGACGTCGCCGCGAGTTCCTCGTTCATCCCGGGAATCAGGCGTACGTCGTGCTCTGTCTCGAGTTCCGGGATGCTCGAGATAAGCCGGTCGAGTCCGGCCAGGGGGCTGCCCTGGTACCCGGAGACGAACGTGGCGATGTTCTTACCCGAGCGGCGGTCGCGCTCGTGCTGTTCGACGAGCAGCCGGGCAAGGGCCTGGACCCCGGTCACCAGGACCGGCCCCGACGAAGCGCGGTAGCGGTCCGCGAGATCGATGGTGACCGCCACCGGTGCAGCGTCTTTGAGTTCAGTCATGGTTGCTGCACCGTCCGTGATCGTTCGGCAGCATGATCTGATACAGCGCCGGTTGTTGCTGCGGGGGCGCTGTCGGGCGCCAGTAGCGCGCGAAGCGCTGTTGTAGTGCGCGGACCTCGGGGCAATCAACCTGGACTGTGTCGTCCAAGCGTCGCATGGTCATGCCGCTCTTGGTGAAGAAGCGGTATATCTCCGGTGTGGCGACGCCGTAGACGCAGGCCACGCGGGAGGCGCGGAACAGTCCGAGCGAGCAGGTATATAGCCCTCGGTAGATCCTGCTGCGGTAGTTGCGCAGCACGCCGCTCAGCGCGTCGTCGGGCGCGGGCACGGCGACCTCAAATATCGGGTTGACGCTGAAGCGGCGTAGCTCGCCGACGCAGTCGACCGCCGCGCCGTTGCCGGTGGCGGCTCGGTGGGGGAGCTGCGCGCCGGGTGCCGGCGTGAACAACGACAGCGCTGGCACCGTGGTGCCGATGACGGCCTGCAGTGTGCCGATCATCACCGTGTCCTCGCCGACGCGGAGATTGGCCGTGAGCGTGTACGACCGCGCGTCCGGGATGGCCGCCTCCGCCGGCAAGTCGGGGGCGCCGTCGCCCGTGTAGTAGTGCGAGCAATACCCCCAGGTGAGCATCGCGGCCGCCGTCGTCGCTGCCCTGCTGTCGGCGGCCACCGCCGCAACGTCGACCCAATCGGCTGCCTCGTCTGCCTGCTCGCCGGTGTGGATCGGTGTGATCAGCGCGTCGTGCAGGGTTTGCAGGGCTGGCTGTCGGGCGGCTGTTCGCTGTGCCAGAGAGGCCAGCACGGGGAGCCGGCGTGCCAGGCCGGGCAATTGAAAACGCCCCGACACGAATTCGCGATGAGACTGCGGTTCATCGAGCAGCGCGACGGCGGCGGTTACTGCGTGGGTGTCGCTGCTGGCCACTGATTTGCCGTTCGTCTCAGCGGTCCGGCGGGTCGGGCCGGCGCCGAGCCGATGCTCGTGCGGGTGGTCCTCCGTGAACGTCAGGACCTGCTCCACCGGGCGGCGGTGGGCCACCGCCCGCGGCTCGGCTGCGATCGCCAGGCGCAGCAGCAGGATCTCACCACGCTGCTCGGCGATGATCGGGAACAGTGCCTCAAACCGTGTGCGGAGTTCCTGCAGCTCCCCGATGGCGGCTCGATCCAGGCCCGCGCCTTCCCCGTGCAGCAGACGAGCGAACAGAACCGTCGCCGACGCCATGGGTTGCACGGCCAACCGGTGCTGTGTTGCCGTGAGCCAGAACCGCTGCATCGCTCGGCCGCCGTCGAAGAAGGCGCGACCGCTCCACGTCGGCATGGTCAGCAGTCCGACGCACGAGGCCGCGGCGATCGCCTTGCGTGTCAGTTGCTCGAACGCCCCGCCACCGCCCCACTGTTTCACCGCGTCTACGACCGGCCACGAGCGCGCGACAACCAGTCCCGCCCGCTCGGTTGCCGTGAGGTCGATCGTCGCGAGGTCAATGCCGTCGCCGGTGGCTCGTGCCTCGGTGGGTGTCCAGCGGATTTCGCGCGCAAACTCATGGTGGCCTGCTTGGTTGAGCAGGCGCAGCCGCTCCACGGCGGCGGCAATGCTCGCCAGCTCGTCCAGCTCCGAATCTGAGGTCACGAAAGTCAGCTGGGCGCCGGGCACGGTGTGGGTGATCTGCTGCAGCCGGTGCAGTTGGGCGGAGTCGATCGACCGGCGGGGACCGAGGGTCCGGTTGGTTGTCCGCAGCCCGATCGCGCTGGCCAGGTGGTCGCACTGCTGCGACTCACGTCCCGGCAGAGTCTGTGCCTCGCGCGCGAAGGCGAACGCCGCAACAAGCTGCTGTTCACCGGCGATGAGTGGCTGTAGCGCGACGTGGAGCCCATAGGCGTGCGACTGCAGGACGAGGTTTTCTGCTGCTGCCCCCAGTGCCAGGTACGTGGCGGTGGACGCCACATCGAGCAAGGAGCCGCGCGACGGATCGCGGAACAGAAACAGGCGGCCATCGTTGTACAGCCATTGCCAGGGTTGCGCGTTCCCGCCCGAGGGCGCCCGAGTGGCGGCCTCGACCAGGCGCCTGACTTCGCTGCGATCGAGCCGGTGGGTCGTCGGCACCTCGGACAGGGCGAGTTCTCGGACCGCCGCGACCATCTCGTGAGTGCTCAACGGTGGCCGTGGCTGTGGCAGCTCCGGCGTGACCGTGGCTGCCGCTGTCACGCTCTGGTCGGCGATGAGCCCTTCCAGATCGATGTAGAAGCGACCAGAATCGTGGAACTCGTCGAGCAAGATCCGCCTCGCGACGTCGCTGACTGCCGCGCCGCCGAGCATCACGGCGTCCGCGAGCTGCGGCCACGTCGGGATGGTCTGCTCGACCTCCAGCATCGAAGCCTTCAGCCGCTGGGAAACGGTGTCGATCCCCAGCATGGCGAGGATGTAGGGCACCTTCGCCTCGGTGGAAAGGTGCTCGAGCGTGGTGACGTCGAGGTGCTCGATGAGCCCATGCAGCAGCGGACGCTGCGGTTCCCGGTCGAAGCGCTCGACGTCGAGCATGCCCCGGTCGCTGGTGTGCATGAGCACGGGAATGCCGGTCGCTTTGGCCCGCTGGCGCGCGAGCACCTTGATGTCGAGGCCGTCGCACACCTCGACCAGCAGGTCGAGGCTGCCGCCCTCGGTGAGGAAGGGATCGATCGTGGCGTCTGTGATGCCTTCCGGAAAGCAGGTGACGCGCAGGAACGGATCGAGCTCCGCGATCTCACGGGCCGCCACCACGGTCTTGGCGAGACCGAGGGCTGCGACGCTGCTGCGTACCCGATTGAGGTTGCTGAGCTCGAGGGTATCGAAGTCGGCAAGCCTGATCTCGCCGCACGTGCGTTCCATTGCCAGGGCGACGGCGATCGTCTGTCCAACCGAAAGCCCGATCACCCCGATCCGTTTCTCCGCTAGGACCCGCTGCTCGGCCGGCGTGATCTTGTACTGGTTGCGGCTGGTGCGGACGGCGACGAAATCGGGCTCGTCCAGAAGGTGCACGACCCTGCGCGCCCACGGGTAGTACACCCAGACCCCGTGGAGCGCGGGTGCGGTGCCGTCCAACTGAGCGCGCGCGGCCGCGGCAAGGGACTGGGCGGAGAACCGCTGCCGCGGATGGCGGATCTTGACCAGCTCGCCCAGTTGCGTGAGCAGCGTGTCGCAAACTTCGATCTGCGGATCGCGGAGAAGTGTTGACAGTGTCAGTCGGTCCGAATCGGAGCGCATCCGCAGGATCAATGGCCGGTACCCGTAGGTAGCCGAAGCGCGCCGCCCGACAAGGGAAGCGAGATCATCTGCATGCGGTGGCGCGCCCATGACCGCTCCTCGGGAAACGCCGGGACCCGGGGTGGGCCCTGGCTCGCCATCGAATCGTCCCCAGAACCTCGGCCGGGCGTTAGAGTAGCGCGCTACTCGAATTCACCCCGACTCGCTCGCCATCGGTGCCCGGCGGAAGTGCGTGCGATTTGGTGTGGTGTTTCGGCTGGGCCCTGCGTATTGGCGCCGCCGAGCTCTTCGTCGGTTCGTCTACTCCAGTAGAAAGCACCGTCAGATCGGAAAGACCTCATCCGAACAGATGACATCGGCGGTAATCATGGGTGCAGGCGGGGAAGACCGGGTGCGCTGCCCAATGCCGGGGCAGGGAGTGCTGGACGATGGTCACAGTCGACGATTTTTCGCGGCTCGTCTCCGCCATCTACGCCGCGGCCGTCACCCCCAGAGCGGTGGGATGCGACCCTTGCCGAGCTTGTCAGCGCATTCGATGGGTTTGCTGGAGGCTTGGGACTCGCGCAGTCGGCCACCCGCGAATCAGAGATCCAGGTCCGCAACGTCGGTGCCGACCCGTCCGCGAAGAAGACCTACAACGAATACTATTGTCGGCTCGACCATGTCACGGCGGCCATTGCTGAATGCCCGGTCGGCCTGGTCCGCACGGGAACGAGTTGATCCTTCCCCACATGCACTCGGAGTTCCACGTCGACTGGATCCGCTCCAATCATGTGGAAGACGGCGTTTTCGTCCGGCTCACCGGTAGCGCTCGATGCGCGTGGCTCGCCGTCGCGGCACCCCGGCGGTCGGAGCCGTTCGGCATAACCGAGCGGGTGACACCGATGCGCCAGCTGGTTCCGCACGTTCAGCAGGCGATCCGTACGCAAGGCAGAGTCGCGGATCTCGCTCGCCGACAGGCTGACCTTGCCGGAGCAAATGCAGCCGGTCCCAAACGGCATCGTGATTGTCGGGGCTGGATGCCGGGTATTGCATCTCAACTCCGCGGCCGAGAGCATCCTCACGGCCGGCGACGGCCTCAATATTCGTTCGTCGGGATCGACCACGGCAACGGTCATGCATGCCGACAGGGAACTCCATCGCCTCGTGCACCGCGCACTCGGCGACGGATCCTCCGGAATCCCCCGAAACGGGCATAGGCACAACCGAATCGCGCCAGTCAAAATTCCTCGGCCCAGGTCACAGCTCCACCACCGAGGAGGACAATCCAATGTCACCGGACACAGTGATTTCTTCCTGGTTGTGCCCACCTGTTGTCGAAGGCGACCGGACTAGGTGGATGGAATCCTTCAGGACCCGGCCCCGCGGCCTCCGGACCTCTTGTCCACGTAGATGTTCGCCGGGTCGATCCGCCTGCGCAGCTCAGAATTCCTCTGCGTCGTGCGGACCGAGGCAGGCAACCGACGGCTTGTCCGGATCGATGGCACTCGCGATGTCTTGTACCTCATTGATGGTGACCGCGTCCAGGTCGCCGATGAGGACGTCCGGATCAAGATCGCCATGATGGACGATCGCCTGGTGTGCCGTATGCAGCGCCACTGTGTAGGTGTCCTCGAACGCCAGCACCCAACGCCCGGCAGCGACCGCGCGTGCTCGCGAGACTTCCTCATCGGTTGGTCCCTGGGCACACAGTTCGGCGAGGATCTCGCGCATTCGTGTGTACGCCTCGACACAATTCGCGGACGCGAGGCCGGCGGCCAGGTTCAGCACCGCGACGTCGGCACACCCGCGGATACCCGCAGAAATCGAGTAGCACAGCCCGCGCTGTTCGCGGATCTCGTCGTTGAATCTGGAGCTCGGCGAGCCGCCGAGAATGATCGCGCAGATCCTCGCCGCGGCCCGCGCCTTGGCATCGGCGACGTCGTAGCCGAGGCGGTAACTCATTCGCAAATGCGACTGATTGGTGTCGCGCCGCTCGACCAGCGTCCGCGGCAGAAAGTCGGGTGCCGATTCGTATGGCTCCGGCTCGGCGAGCGTGGGGAACCGCTCGAACAGGTCGGATATTTCGCCATCATCGGAAACGTGGTCGGTATTGCCAACGATGAATGCGCCGCCGCGACACCCAGCCCAGCGGCGTTGCCGGAACGACAGAAGCGCCGCACGCGTGAACGTGGGCAGGTGTTCCACTCGGCCGAGGACGGGACGGCCGAGCGGGTGGTCGTCGAAGGTTGCGAGAGTGCTCATTCGACTCGCAACGTAGGCAGGCTGGTCGAGGTAGCGTGCGATCTCCTGGGCGACCACACCGCGCTCCTTGTCGAGATCGTTTTCGTCGAGCCGAGGTCGAGCGACGAAGTCGGTCACCAGGTCGATGGCCTGCGTTGCCGCCTCCGCGCGAACTGTGATGTGAAACGTGACCAGGTCGTGGGAAGTCGCTGCGTTCGTCCGAGCGCCCAGCTGTTCGGCGGTGCGGTTGATGGTGCGGTGATCTTCGTATTTTTCGCCGCCCTTAAACACCACGTGCTCGAGGAAATGTGCCATTCCATTCTCATCCCGCCGCTCGGCGCGTGCGCCCGCGTCGAAGGCGATCATGATGGTGGTTGCCCGCGTGCCATCGACGCGAATCCGATGCAGGGGGAGGCCGTTGTCGAGAGTCTCGGAGACAATTCGAGCCATCCGTAGCAGTCTAGGCACTCGGGATCGACTCCGCCACGGGCATTGGTCACGGGCCATTTCGGCCCCAGACTCCTGAGGCTGACCCGAAGTGCAAGGTAGCGGTGTGATTCTCGGAACGCTTGGGGTGTTGTCGCTCTAGGAGAGCAGGTCGAACCGTGGGAGGCGGGCCGTTTACGTGGCACGGCTCTCTCGGGCACCCCGACGTTATCCCATTCCATACCCGGGCGCGTGTCGAAAGTTAGGTCCGTACGAATGTTGTGACACGCAATTGTGGGACTAACTTTCGAGACGCGATGACCTGAGCACTTGTCGGAATTTCGAGTGGTCGGATCACCGTCCCAATTCCAAGGATCCGGGTCTTTGTGGGGAGCCCACAAGTTCAGTGCGCGTCCTGCTGTCGATGTTCGGAGTCGCGTTCAGTGATGCTCGAAGTCCTGTTCAGCTGGTGTTTCTGCCCCAGCTCGGTTGGCCGAACTCGGCAATGAGCAGCACTCATCGCACGCGCCGCGTGTCGATATGAACCACCCCGCCAGCGGCGGCGTACTCTTCGCTGCGGCACCCGCCCCGATGGGAGATTCCTCGCCCTAGACAAGTGCGAACCTTTCAATCGGATTCGGTCGGCCCTAGTCAAGCCCACCGCATGTACCCGGGCAGTGCCTTTCAAATGCGCTGGTAGCGTAGGTATTCGGCGTAGGCCAGCACCGCTTGGTAGTCGGCCGAGCGCAGGTCTACCCCGAGCAGCATGCTGGTAGGAACCGGGCAGATCGGAGGATGTCATCAGCGGTCATGCCGTAGAAGCGGTCGTGCCGCGCGAGTTCGCCGCTGTAGAGCTTGCGGTTGCCGCGTTCGAGCTCGGAGACCGCGCCGCGCTGCACGGGATCGACAGCACCGCCGCAATGTCGTCCTGAGTCTTGCGCGCTTCGCGGCGCAGGACTCGCAGGCGCGCACCGAATCTCTGCCATTCGGCGGCGTCGGCGCCGCGGGGTGCTGCGGCCGGCGCAGCGGTCGTCGGTGCCCGCCTCGACTCGGCTCGGCGGTCTGTTCGGTGTTGCGGTCGTGGTCGCGCAGCAACCGCATCACCGTAGCCGATGAGAGGTGCTGGCCCTTCTTCTTGCCCTTGGTGATCACCAGGCGCCTCAGCGATGTCGCGCAGGCTGTGGCTGTTCTCGCGCAGGTGCAGCGCCATGGACAGCATCGCCTCGTCGACCACGGCGACCCCGCCGATGGATTTGCCGCGCTGGCGGGCGGATTCGTGGCCTTCGAGAGTGCGGTCGCGGATGTATTCGCGTTCCATGCCCACAGAGCGGCCAGCACGGTGAACACCACCCCGGACGGGTCGTGGGAGCTCTGGAGTTCGCCGGTAAGGAATTCCAGTCCGATGTTGGCGGCTTTGAGCTGTTCGGCCAGGGCGGCGAGTTCGATTCCGCGCCCGAGTCGTTTGTGTTCGTGCACGACCAGGGTGAACGCGGCGCCGGAGGCGCGGATCTCGGCCGCCAGGGCGACGGCCTTGTCGAGTTCGCGCGGAACTCGGCGGGCTGCCGCAGACATCTGGTGTCGAGCATCCGGGCGCGGTACGCAGGGCTGTCGGGGCCGCGGCGAGGTTCCTCTCCGGGGTAGACCGGCTCGGCGCTTGGCGGGGCCAGTAACCCTGCGAGGGTCCCTCGAGGTCGAAGGCGCCGCTTCGCGGCCAGGTCCACGGCGACGGCGGCCGCCGGGCCTGCGCCATGATGGAGCGGGAACCGGCCGGCGGTACCGCGTTCATGAACAGCCGTGGGCTGCTGCACCTCGACGCGCACTTCGAGAACATCCTGACCGACAGTCGACGCCTCCAATTCGGCGACTACGGCCTCTCGCTCTCCTCCGGGTTCGATCTCTCGCCGACCGAGGCCGCGTTCTTCGACCAGAACCAGAGCTATGACCGTGGCTTCACCGCCACCTACCTGGTGAACTGGCTGCTCGTCGCCCTGTACGGGCCGCGCGGTCGCGTTCTCGGTCGCCAGCGCCGCGGCCCAGATTTCGAGTAGTCGACTACTCGATACAACGCCGCGGCGGCGGCGGACCTTGGAACAGTAACGAACCCTGTTGTTCGAATCGAGGAGAAATCCGATGTCAGACCTGAAAAGCGGACCCGGCTACCAAGCTCCCGTCGAGCAGCACCCCGGCATCGGCTTCGTGCCGGACGCCAGGCTGGGCGAGGCGCCCGGCGGTTTCGCGCAGGTACAGCAGTTCCTGTGGCAGTTCGGCTACCTCACGGCCGATCCGGCGGTCCCGCCGGGCGAGGACGACGCCGCGCGCGAGAAGGTGACCGGCATCTTGGACGCGGTCACTTCCGCCGCGCTGGCCCGCTATCAGGACGTGCACGGCCTGCGGGTCACCGGCCTGTTCGACAGTGACACCCGCGAGATGATGATCCAGCCCCGGTGCCTGCTCCCCGACCCGGAGCCGGGGATCGCGCCCAGGTCGGAAGTCGTCAGCTGCCGGTGGAAGAAGTCGGACTTCTCCTACGCCTTCGACGCGGGCACCGCCGACATCCCCGGCGACAACGAGCGCCAGGCGGTGCGCGATGCCTTCATCACCTGGTCGGCGGCGGCTCCGATCGCCTTTCGCGAGGTGGCGGCCTCCGAGTCGCCCGATCTGCTGATCCGGTGGGGTAACTCGAATTGCGGCGATACGAATATGACCGTCACGCCGACCCGCGACGTGATCGCCCATTGCGACTACCCGCCCGGCTGCGGGGCATACGGCCAGGCGCTGCCCCGCCCCATGCACTTCGACGACCAGGAACACACCTGGGTCGTCGGCCTGGCGGCCGGCTCCTTCGATGTCGAGACGGTCGCGCTGCACGAGATCGGTCACTTCCTCGGTCTGAAGCACTCGGTCGCCGGAACGGTCATGCAGGACACCACCGCCGCCAACTCGATCAAGCGGGTCCTCACCGCCGACGACATCGACGGTGTCCGGCGGCTGTTCCCGCCGACCGGTCCGCTGTTCGTCAAGCACAGCGGCAAGTGCCTCGACATCAAGGACGTATCGATGGCCTCGGGCGCGGACGCCACCCAGTGGGACTACTGGGGTGGGGGCAACCAGCTCTTCAAGTTCGAGTGGGTCGAGACCGGCTATTACACCATCGTCGTCACGCACAGCAACAAGGTGCTCGACGTCGCGGGCGGTTCCACCGCCGCGGGCGCCAGGGTGCAGCAGTGGGACCGGACCAACGGGGACAACCAGCGTTTCCGGCTCGACCCGGCGGGCCACGGCTACTACCGGATCGCCGCCAAGCACAGCAATCGGGTCCTCGATGTGTTCGGCGCGTCGCCGGATCCCGGCGCCAAGGTGATCCAATTCGACCAGAAGGGGACCGACAACCAGCTCTGGCGCCTCGGTCACGCGCCGATCACCGCGCTGCACAGCGGCAAAGTCATCGATGCCACCGCGTTCGGACTCTTCGCCGGTACGCCCCTGATCCAGTCGAATTATTGGGGAAGCGTGAGTCAAAAGCTGCGGCTCGATCCGGTGGGCGACGGCTACTACCGGATCATGATCGAGCAGACCGGCATGTGCCTGGATGTCACCGGCATCTCCACCGCGGCAGGCGCCGTGATTCAGCAGTGGCCCTACTGGGGTGGCGGGAATCAGAAATGGCGCCTGGAAGGAGTCGGCAACGGACACGTCAAGATCATCGCCAAGCACAGCGGCCTGTGCATCGACGTCCAGGGCGGCTCCACCGAGGCGGGCGCCCGGCTCATCCAGTTCCCGTACCACGGCGGCAACAACCAGCGCTGGCGTCTCTGACCGCGACGGCCGAAAGCCCATTCGGCGCAACCGATCACGATCGCGCCGCATGGCTACTATGGAGTTCTGCGCTCGGTGACCAGCCAGGCTCGCGCCCGCGGACTCCTCGATCCCCGAACCGCATCCGCAGGGCTACTCGTTCGGCACCAACGTCTCCACCATCGACACCTACGCGCTTCCGGCGGACGAGCAGGCCGCTGCCGTAGCCGGCACCCTGATGCCGAACAACGAGACGAACGCCAACCCGTCATGGGCGTGGACGGCCGGGGGCGCGATCTCGACGGCCGCAGACATGGAAACCTATGTGAAGGCACTGGTCGGCGGCGGACTCCTGGACGAGCAGATGCAGAAGGCCCGCCTCGACAGCATCCAACCGACCGATCCGGCCAACCGCACCGCCGCCGGATACGGCTTGGGTATCGCCCGGTTCGGTCCCCTCATCGGCCACGACGGCCAGATTCCCGGCTTCATGACCTTCATGGGCATGGACCCGAACACCGACCTCAGGATCGTCATCGGCACGAACCTCGCCACCGTGCCCTCCGGTGAGGGATCGGCCCTGACGCTCCTCAAAGGCATCCTGCCGGTCTTCTACGGTGCGGGTTCGGTGCCCGCCGGGAACCCGGCCGCGGTGCCCGGAACGACGGGCGGCGCTCCGGCGGCCACGACGCCCGCCGGCGGCGCGACGGCAACCACCGGCACCGGCGGCTGACATTTCGCGCCGAACCCGCCCCGGTGCGAGCACCGAACCCGATCCGGCTCGTTCCCGGCCGTGCCCTCCTGGCCCGCGCTGTCCCGCTCATACCGCGATGTGGCCCATTGACGGGGGTCGGAGATTCGATTCGATCGCGTCCATGGCGTCGACGGTCACGTGAGGCACGTCAGCGGTGACGACTCACGCACGCAGGCGCTCGACGTGGCTCCAGGCGGCCTCGCGCCAACCCGGAATGCTCCACTCGCGCCCCCCGACGTGCGCCCCGCGAAGACCCTTGAGAGGCTCGCCCATGGTTGTCGCGTCCCGCACCCTCGGGACCGTTATGCAGCATCACGCCCACAACCCATCGAACCGGCCAGCAGAAGACCCTGACGCCGTCCGGGAGCCCGTCTCCGCCGGCGAGCAGGCTGAGAAACGGCTCGCCGGGGCAGTCGCCGACGCCCTCACCGAAGGGACATCCTGATCACAGATCGGCGCCCGACTCGGGGTGATCCTCTGGATGCTCCGCGCCCGGCGAAAGGCGTTCAACCGTGGCCTCGACCCCACCACCGAGGAGGCCCGTACGCCACCTTCGGTTTCCTTCAGGAGCCAATCGAGATCCAAACCCAGGACGGCGACATGACCGCCACCTTGCCACTGCATCCCGGCCATACCCGCATCGCAGACGTCGCCCCCGTTCTGAATGAGCACGGCTGGCAGAAAGCCGGACGGATCCGAGCGTCAGCCGACTTGCGCACATCGGGCCCCGCGGGCTCGATCGGGCGCGGGGGAGTGGGGCTGGCTCGCCTACGCGGGCCCGAGGTCGCGCTCGAACTCGATTTCGTCCCGAAGCGGGATCTTGTAGTAGCCCACGTCGGGGATGTCCGGCTTCAGGGTCCGTCTCGCCTCGTCCACTGCGCCGCATCGAACGGCCGACAGGCGGAAGCCGCGCCGCTGGTAGAACTGCATCGAGTCGAGGTTGTCGTTCGTCGTGACCAACCACAGTCGCGAACAGCCTTGTGCACGGGCGACTTCGGTGATGCGTTCGATGAGTGCCGTGCCGACGCCACCCCATTGGCCGGACGCGCGCATGTTCACGATTTCGCAGTTCGTGCCGTCGATGTCGTAGATCAGCACCCCGACCGTCTCGTCGTCGGTCGATGCGATCAGGGCCGGGCGGTCGCGTGCGTCGACCAACTCGCCGCGCCGGGCGATCTGGGTGGTGCGCTGCGCCTGGAGGAATGACGTCAGGCGTGGCTCTCCTGCGGGTACCTCATAGATGTCAACCATCGTCCCTATTTTCCTCGCCCCACCGAGGCTGGACCAGGTCTCGTGGGTGACGAACAGCACCGCCGTCCCGTCGGTGCGGCGCGCCGGGCACACGAGACGATGATCACCTGGACTCTCTGGACCGGCATGGCGCTGGTCGTGGGCGGCTCGGTTGCCCAGTTCAAACACCAGCCTTCGCGGCCAAGCGATTGGTCCAGCGGTGCTGCAGGGCCAGGATGAGGCCATCGGTACCACCGAAGAGGCGTCCGACGTCTGGCAGGTTGGCGAACAACAGCGGGCGACTGCACGTCAGCCGTCCCGGTGTTGATCAACTGCGCGATCGGCCTCGGCGTGCTGGTCGGGCTCGAAGCGTGCACCGCTGTTTCGTTCTCGCTCATGCTCTCCCCCCTTTCGCACCTGATTGGGGCCGGATCAGGTAGTGATGTTCCTCCACCCCGGGAGACGAAAGGCACTGCACACGATGGGGGTTCACGAATCGAGCGCGACGCCACCGGCATCGTCCGCATAGAATTCCGGTGGCGGCGGGGGGCGGCCCTGCCCGGTGCACGGTGCCGCGGACGCGGCCGGTTCGAGCGGGGGAGAGTGACGATGCAGGGTGGAGCCCTATTCGGCAGGTACCGGCTGGACCGTCCGCTGTCGGTGGACGGGACCGGTGAGGTCTGGGCGGCGTTCGACACCGTCACGTCTCGGCACGTCACGGTGCGGGCGTTGCCGCCGGACGCTACCGAGGACGACGAGTACCGCGCGCGTTTCGAACGCGACGCCGGCATCGTGGCGCACATCCGGAACCCGCATGTGCTGCCGGTCCATGACTTCGGGCAGATCGGTAACCGGCTCTTCCTCGCCACGCCGATCACCCCGGGCACGACACTGCGGACGATGCTCCGGTCCACCGGCGCGATGGAGGTCCCGCGCGCGGTCGGAGTGGTCGAGCAGCTGGCGTCGGCGCTGGACGCCGTGCGCGCGGCCGGACTGGTCGAGCCGGCAGTGGCGTCGGCGAACGTCCTCGTGCAGGACGGCGGGCTGATCCAACTGACCGACGTCGGGCTCCCCACCCCTCGCGGCGCCGCGTCGGGCGTCTACGGCCTGACCGCCGTGTTGTACGAATGCCTGACCGGCACGCTGTTTCCGTCGTGGAGTGGAACCGAGTTGGCGCCGCGCCCGTCGTCGGTGATCGCGAGGGTGCCCGTTGGCCTGGATGCGGTGATCGCCCGCGGCACGGCGGTCGAACCCGCGCGGCGCTATCGGTCGGCGGGTGAGCTGGCCGCTGCCGCTCGTGCGGCGGCGACACCACCGGAGCCCGCTGCCACTCTCGCGCCGGCCGCACCGCCGCAGCCCGCCGCCGGGCTCACTCCGGCGCGCGTTCCGGTCGACTGGGGCCGCGGTGTCCTGGTCGCTGGCCTTGCGCTCGCGGCGATCCTCGCTGTCGTCGGCGGCGTGATCCTCGGGTCGGGGTCGTACTCGCCGGACGTCGCCGGCCCCGCCCCGGTGGTGAGCGCGGCGCGGCCGGCCTCGCCACCATCGGCGACGGCGCCGACCGCGGTGACGAACCCGGCGGCCGCGGGGCGGGCACGATCGGTGCAGACGCCACCGCAGACGGATACGCAGACGGAAACGCAGCTCGCGGATGATCCTGCACTGCAGGAGGCGGCCCCACGCACACCGACTCCACAATCCGCGCCGCAATCGCCACCGGGACCGGCGTCGGCACCGGGAGGGGTCGTGCCGCAGGTGCTGCCCTGCGATCCGGGTTATGAGCACACCCCGCCGCCGGACGGTCCGTGCTGGGCTCCCGGGTCGGCACCGGCGCCGGCACCGGTCGCGCCGCAGGTGCTGCCCTGCGATCCGGGCTACGAGCACACCCCGCCGCCGGACGGTCCGTGCTGGGCTCCCGCGATCGAGCGAGGTGCGACCGGCGACGGTCGGTACCGGTGACGCGCCCGATGGCCTCGGAGAGCTCAACGGCGCCGGGGCCTCGGGTGTTCTCGGGTCCGGATTTTTCAGAGGGTGGCTGTCGCCGATGCTGCGGACAACGCCAGCGGCGTGCATCCGGTTGGTCGGCCTGGAGCGTGGCAGCCGAGCGGGTTGCTTTCCGTCGGCGCAGCAACGAACAACAATCGAGTATGGCGGGTGCAACGAGAGGGAGAAACAATGTCGCCGATCGTGTCCACCTTCGAAATCGACCGTCCCCCCGACGTGGTGTTCTCGTACGCCACCGACCCGTCGCGGTTCACGGAGTGGCAGCACGACGTCGTGCAGGTGCGCGGGGAGGGGGACCGGCCGGCCGAGGTGGGCGCGCGATTCACCACCACTCGCCGGATCGGCCGCGCGCACCGGACGATGACGCAAGAGGTCACCGAGATCGACCCGCCCCGACGCTGGGCCGTTCGCGGTGTCGACGGGCCGGTCAGGCCGAACGTGACCATCACCATCGACCCCCTCGAGGACCGTGCACGGTCGCGTGTCACGATCGCTCTCGACTTCGAGGGTCACGGGATCGGCAAGCTGATCGTGCCGCTCGCCGTTCGCCGGCTGGCACGTAAGGGAGCGCCGACAAGCTACCGGAATCTCCAGGAACGCCTCCAGGGCGGCCGTTAGCACGCACCAGAGGTTATCTCGAGCTGACTTCGCCGTAAGCGCTGTGACTAGTAGCGTTCCGACGCGGACATGTCGCTGGCGCAGCCGTCAGTATGGTCCGATCATGGTTTGGTAATTCTTCTTCGGCGTGTCGCGCGGGTCGATGGCGACATGGTTCGTACCGCTCCGGGATCCGTCGAACTGTGGGTTTGTCACCGGACGTCCGTAGCGCCTGAGCGGTGGGCTGCGCGAAGCTCACCTCAAGGTGCCAGTGCGTACCCACTTCCGGTTGTCTTGGCCTGATACATGGCCGCGTCCGCGCGACGGATCAACGTCCGCCGGGTTTCCTGCGGTCCGGCCAGCGCGATGCCGACGCTGGCGGTGAACCGAAGTTCGTGCCCGACCGAATCGGCCCCGACTTGTAGTTCGGTGATCCGGGTGGCGATGGCGATGGTCTCCTCGACCGAGGTGGTCTGGGGGCACACGATGAGGAATTCGTCGCCACCGATCCGGGCCACGGTGTCGGCGGGCCGCACCACCGACTGGAGCTGTTCGGCCAACAGGATGAGGGCGTCATCCCCGACGGCGTGGCCGAGCCGGTCGTTGAGGCTCTTGAACTCGTCGACGTCGATCAGCAACGCCGCGACCCGGTATTGGCTCCCGCATGCCGCGTCCAGGGCGGCGTCGATCTGCTGATGCACCAGGGCACGGTTCGGTAGCCCGGTCAGCGGGTCGTGCAGGCTCTGATAGCGCAGCGCCTCCTCGGCCTCGATGCGCCGGATCGCCGCGGTCAGCACCGCGGTCACCGAGCGCAGGAACATCACGTCCCGGTCGGAATATTCGCGGGGGCGGGCACTGTGTGCGGTCAGCACGCCCCACACCGGCTCGGCGCCGATGGGAACGCAGACCCCGCTCCGTAACCCCCGAGCGTTCATGGCTTCGGTGGAGAACCGGTGCTCCCCGTACCGGTCGGGGCAGGTGATGATCTCGTGGACGGCGGCTGCGTAGCCGGGTTGGGAATCGGCACCGGGGGTGAAGGTTTCCGGGGCGGGTGGTTGACCGCGGTAGGCGAGTACCCGCAATGCGCCGCCCGGCTTTTCGGCCCGGGCCACCGAGGCGCAGTTGACCCCCATCAACGCGGCGGCGGCGTCCGCCGCGGCCGCGAGTACCTGGTCGAGGTCGCCGTCGACGGCGAGTTGACTCAATTCGGCGAGGGAGCGTTGTTCGCGGGCCCGGTACGCGGCCGCCTCCAACGCTGCATGCAGGCGCTGTTCGTGCTCCTGAGCGGTCCGCAGGTCCTGGGCGATGCAGGCGATCACCGTCGGGCGGTCCTGCGGACTGCGCTCGACCACGAAGGCCGACAGGGTCACCGGGATCGGTTCACCGGTGAGGAAGTTCCGAAACTCCGACCGCTCCTCCCACTGGCCCTGTTCGAGCAGGGCCGATTCCATCTCGGGGGCCTGCACGAATCCGACATCGGTGAAGAATTCGGGGGCCCAGCGAGCGGCGGCGGCGGCCTCGTCGGTCAAGCCCATCAGGTGCATTCCGGCGGGGTTGAGATGGAGCACGCGACCGGTGTCGTAGTCGGCGAGTGCGACCAGGTTCTGGGCGTGCTCGATCACCGACAGCAGCATGCGGGCTTCCGGTGCATCCGGCTTCATCCCGGTCGTCCTTCCCGGCGTCGATGACGGGCGCCGCCCTTGTGTTCACCCGCTCGGGTCGAGCCGTCGCAGTGCTGGTGATGATTCGAGTGAACACCGACAGGTTCGATCAGTCGATGTCGATGCGTCCAAATCCTGGGTCGCGTTTCGGCCGTCGGGTTCGTCGGTTCTTGCAACGGACTCTCACGCTGACACAGACTCGCTGAGGGTCATAGGTCCCACAGTCCCAGCAGCGCGGTCCGGAGGGTGGGGGGAGCGGACGTAGTGGTCGGTCCGCAACCGTGAGCCGGGGTGCCCGAGGTCGGTGAGCGCCTTCTCTGCCTCGGTGAGGGGAAGCGGGGGCAGGTCGGTGCGGATACGCAGGAAGTACAGCACCGCCCTACCGGACCAGCGGGATCTTCATGGGGTCGGACACCACGACGGCCGGTGGGTAAATCCATCCGTCGTCGACGGAGACGACTACGTCGCTGCGCCGGACAGCGCTGGTTCTGTCGAGGCGGAGCGATTCGAGTTGGTACAGACGGTAATCGGCCGACCGGCCCGGGCGGGCGATGGTCCCTGGCCAAGGCTCGCCCGGAATCGGAGGCCGATGCTGGGCAGCGGCTACGACTGTCCTCCCGCGGCTGCATAACTCCGGCGATCGGGCAAGCCTTCTGTGACACTCACGGATCTGCCTCGTCCGGCTCGGCGGTAACGAGGCCGCCTCTCGCGGCCGCAGGGCGCCAACACACTCCCCGTCGCCGGCGCATCGAAAGGGGTTCTGAGCCGACCGTCCCAGCCGATGACGGAGGGAGAGCGCCACGAACGACGTGCTGGACGCCGACGATCGGTATCACGGCCCTTCACCTGGCCCGACATGTGCGGACGCGGGAGCTCCCGATCGGTGAAGCAGAATGGGGTGCCATGGACGATGCGGAGTTGGTCGAGCAGGTGCGGCGGCGTTGGGAGCAGGGTGTCCCGCCGAAGGTGATCGCGCGCGCTCTGGGCGTGCGGCCGTCGGTGGTGGCGCCGTTGGTGCGACGAATCGCTGCCGAGGCCGAAGTGTCCCAAGGATTGGGGCGGGTGCTGGGGTGCTGGGTCAATTGTGGCTGGAGTGTCGGGCTGGGCCTCGAGCGTCATCCGGAGTGGGCGGAACTGGACGCTCCCGCCGGTGAGGCCGAAGGCTTCGCGCAGGTGCTGGTGGCACGAGAGGGACCGCGGCGTGGTCGGGCGACGCTGCGAGGGTACCTGGCCGACGTGCACTGCCTGGGGGTGAAGAACACCCGGGACCCCGAAACCATGGACGCGGGCAGGATCCCCACCGCCATCCGCACCTACTACGCAGCGTTCGACCGTCCGGCGGTGGAGATTCCGATCGAACTCGGCCGCGAACTGATCCTGGGGGCGGTGCACTATGCGCGGGGGCTCGGTTTCGAGCCCGCCGGCGCCTTCGATGAGGATGCCGCCGCATTCCTGGGTGAGTGGGACGGGCCGGGTCGGATCGAGTTCGGTAGGGACGGCCAGCCGTTCTACCTCAACGGGCCCTACGACAATCCGGCTGCCGTCATTGCGACTCTCGAGCGGTCCGTGGGTGCGGGGAACTTCCACGTCTCGGTGGCCGCGGGACCGATGTGACCGCCACGAACACACCCGACGTCGAGGGGAACGCCCGACTCCATGGGCCGTAGGCCGAGCCACAGCACACGCCGGCACGAAAACGGCAAGCACCACGACCAACCGACATCACAGGCGGACCGGCATCGGTGTTCGATCGGATCGTGGTGGACGAGCGGGTCGATGTTCGTGGTCGGCTACACCGCGGGCGGTGTCCCCTACGGTTGCTTCGAGGACGAGCCGGACGACGACGCATTCGACGCTGTCGCCGCGGATCCGTTCGGCTAGCCCGGTACGCGGCCCCGGGCCGGTCGGCCCATCCTGTCCGGCCCACTCGACACTCGACCCCTGTCCGACATGTGCGCTATCGACGCCGGCACCCACATCTCGAGTGTGGCGGTGCCGAAAGTGAATGTCGAGACCGGTTTTCAGTTGGTCCGGCGGGCCACTCGGACCTACTGCCGGACCTGAACGACTGCGACTACACCGGACAGTAATCGCCATGAGCGATCACCTCTACCGGCGGCCGGAACTCCGCATCAGCTTCACTGCGCCGGGCATCAGATTGACCGCCGCCGACATCAGATTCTCCAAGTCGGCATCAGATGCATTGAGTCAGGACAGGTGGGCTGGGAGCAGGATCGGAAACGCTACCCAACCCTAAAGAAACTAAAAACGCTAAAAAAGCTAAAGGGGCTGGGAGCGTCCTCGGTATGAGGAATCCGTTCACCCCGTAGTTCGGGGCGCCGCCGCCATCCCCGGTCGGTCGAGCCGATCTCGTCGAGGACTTCGGCGACGCCCTCGGCGACGGTCCCGGTGCTCCAAGGTGCGCGACGATCTACACCGGGGCCCGCGAGGTCGGGAAGACCGTCATGCTCAACGAGGCGGAGGCGCAGGTACGCAGCCGTGGGTGGCTCGTCGTATCCGAGACCGCCACACCCGGGTTGGTCGACCGGCTCACCGGAGAACACCTGCCCCGGCTGCTCCGCGAGCACGCCGGCAACGGGGGGACGAAGCGGCGCCCGTCGGGGATCACGGCCGCCGGGATCGGGGGCGTCAACTGGACCACCGACTCATCGCCGCCGGCAGTGAGCCTCCGTCACCAGATCGAGGAACTCACCGACGCCCTTGCCGAACACGAGACCGGCCTGTTGATCACCGTCGACGAGATCCACCGCAAACTCGCCGACGACCTGCGTGCCCTCGGTGCGATCGTCCAGCACGCTATCCGCGAAGAGCGGGAACTGGCCTTCGTCGCTGCCGGTCTGCCCGCCTCGATCAGTGATCTCCTCAACGACGACGTCTGACCTTCCTGCGCCGTGCAGACCGCCATTCCCTGGGTGCGGTGCCCCTCGACGAGGTGGCGCAGGCTATCCGTGAGCCGATCGAGGGGACGGGGCGCTCGATCGCCGAGGCCGACTGCCGCACCGCGGCGGAGACCACGAATGGTTACCCGTTTCTGATTCAGCTTGTCGGATGCCATATTTGGCGGCAGAACCGGACCGCAGCGGTGGTCTCATCGGATGATGTCACTGGGAGTGTCGCCGCGGCACGGTCGCCGGATCGGATCGTTGGTCCTCGAGCCCAGCCTCGCGGGGATCTCCGATGTCGATCGCAGTTTCCTGGTCGCGATGTCGCGGGACGACGGCCCGAGCCGGATCGGTCAGATCGCGGTCCGGCTCGGCGTCGACGGAACCTACGCCAGCCAGTACCGGTTGCGGCTGATCGACGCCGAGTTGATCGCGTCGGTTGGTCATGGGATGCTCGACTTCACCATGCCGTATCTGCGCGAGTACCTGCGCGAGCACGCCGCCGCGCTCGGGCTGCCGAGGCATTCCTGAACTCCCGGTGGGGCCGTCGGCCCCGGACTTCTCGCTCGCGGCACAGGTCACCCCGGCAGTATTGCGGCAGATCCCGCGGCGGACGTCCAGGTGCCGACCGCAACCAGAACTACTGATGCCCGCGGTGCATTCGTGTAAAGGTCGGCGCTCTCGCGCTGTGAGCAGCACGACACCAGCGGAAGGAGGATCATGGGTTACGAAGCGATCTACGACGGGGTCCGTTATCCGCTCGCCAATGCGGCCGCCGCCCACGGCCTCGAGGACGCTATCCGGGGCATCTTTGCAGACAACGGCAACGGCGGATTCGTTGGTTTCGTCAGCCAGAACTCGACGGTTCGCCTCCTGATCACGCCGGCGACTCCGGTCGCGATTCGAGGCAGCGACGAGCCGAACCCGAGCGTCGTCCACCGCTGGTAGCCGGGGGCGATGTCCCTCACCCTGCATCTTCCGAAGCCTCGCACCACGAAGCCGGCGCAGCAGGCGGTCGGTCTCGAAGGCCTCAAGGTCTCGGTTTCCAACGCCGCGACCAGCGGTGTCGAGAAGTCGAAGCAGGTCAAGAGCGGGGGTCTGGCCGGGCTGACGAGCAAGGTGTCGGTCAAACAATTACGCACGGAGCTCGGCAACGAAGGGCTGCGGCAGGCGGCGATCGACGCCGGCCGCACCCCGTCGGACCGCACACTGCGCCCGTGGGCGCAATAGGATCGCATCCCGCACGCGGATGTTCTCGAGCGAGCCCAACGCCGTGCCGCGATCGAACGCCTCGGCGGCATCGATGCGGTGGCGGCGACGATCGGCAGGTCCCGCTCCGCGGTGTCCAGGTATCGGTCGGGGAGACGAATGAGTTGCGGGCCGATGCCAGCAAGAAACTGAAAACTGTGAAGGCGCAGGATATTATGAAGCAGGCGGGGGTGCTGCGGCCGAACGGAACCCCGAAGCGGGCGGTGATCCGGGTCACGGGTGGTGTGATGGTGCGTAACGGTGCCGATGAGGGTATGACTACCGGGTCCGGGCTTGGGCAAGATTGCGGTGAGATGGTTACACCCCGTCTGCGGCGGGTGACGCAATGCTTGTCGCGGCATCCAGCGCCTCCATTGGTGTTCCGGTGGCAATCTTTTCGACGTCCGCGTCGCTCGCAGGATTCGAACGGGCAGCCGCACTTGCAGCCTGCTGGAGCAGAGTCTTGTCGACATGCCCGGAAAGCCATTTCGAGCCCCCGGTACCCACCAAGGCAGCGCCGGCGATCGCACTCAACGTCAACCAGGAGCTATCAACCTCCTCGAAAAGCCCTGCGTTCGCCAACGGGCCGTACAGGCCCCAGGACAGCAAGCCGGCCACTGCTCCGATCACCACCAGCGCGATGAAACCGGGACGGACGATGGTGCCCGAGGCCTCGGTGACCTTCTTCGGCAGAACGAAGCCTCTGTCCTCCGACATCAGCGCGGCTGCCACCCCGCCCACCGCACCCGCTACCGCGATGCCACACGACATCTGCCACAGAATCATGACCTCCACCTATCTGTAGTTTCGTAGCCGTGCCACTTTCGCTGATCCGATTCAGCGCCAATGCCACTGACGGTGTGAACGGAATCTTGTCGCACGCAGATGGCTTCGGAGCCTCGATCTCATCAAACGCCGAGGAGCGGCTTTGCCAATGAATCTTCTCAGCACCCCGCCTACGTGTAACGAGTAGCGGACTACCTGTATCCGGGAGATCTCACGCCACCGTCCGCGGATAGTGCGGACGCGACGATTCAGGCAATTTCTCCCTTGACAATGCGGGCAAGTTGGAAGCGCACGCGAGAATGCATAATCCCCAATTCCGCCCGGGTGGGGACGCGACGGCATCTCATCGTGGTCAGATGTGGTGAGAAGTTCTCGCACACGATCGCCAGGCGCACTCCGACCGGGTAGAGGCCCCGCAGATCGCGGCAGAAGGTGAGGAGCTGGCCGGGCATCGTCATCTTAAGTAATAGTCGCAGTGGCGCAGTCAGTTTGGGTTCGTGGCGGATGGGAAGATTTTGGCGGGGTGCTGTGTTCAGGCAGCCGTGGCGGTCGCGGTGATCTCGTACGACACCGCGAAGCGGGCGGTCATCTCGCGACGCCAGTCGGATACCGACATCACGTGCCATCGCAGCTAGAGCGTGTCTGCTATTTCGATTTACGCTGGACGGGTGCGGATCCGCGCCGCCCTCGCAGCGCTCGAACCGAAAGACCTGCTCGTTGTGTGGTCCCAGCGTCACCGAGATCGCCGACGTGCTCGGCGTCGCACGCTCGACCGTGTACCGCCGCTGCATTTTCGATGTCCCCAAAGCTGAACCCGGCCGGCACCGGCACCGGCACCAAGGATCCGTTCACGCTCGAGTTCCTCGCCATCGACGGGGACGCCGCCGAGCGCCAGCTCGAGGATCGGCCGGTCAAGCGCATCATCGACACCCTTCGTGAGCTCGGCTCCGGGTTCGCGTTCGTTGGCGCCAGGACCACTTCGATGTCGAAGGCGATGATGTCTTTGTCGCACAGCCATTTAGGTATGCCCGACGGATACGACGAATTCCGCAGCCCCTACTGGATGGTGGCGCTCGGCGAACAGAATGACCCGACCTCGCACGGCAAGATCGCCTTGGTCATGGGGGTGACGCCGTGCACCAGCTCGCGGCCCGGATCGGCTGTGGCGCACCGATCAGGACCAGCAGTTCGAGCGCGGGTGCAGGAGTGGGGGAGGGCATCCCCGGCAGCGGCAGGGGATTGCCGGTGACGGTGGTCATCGCCCTGCCCTCCCTCCGCCCGTTTCGTGCTGTTACCGGAGGGTAGGGGCGGGGTCCGACATCGCGCTCTGTCGTTGATCGTCAGATCTGGGCCGAGCCCGTGAGCTGTCTACGGCCACGATCCCTATCGAGAGCAGTGTTTGGCGTGGTCGGGTCTGGCGGTTCGAGTCTGGTGGAGTTCGTCGAGCACGTGGTCGACGGCGGTGGTCGGAATGCGCATATCCGTCCCCTCCGCGTCCCGCCGGTAGGCGCGGACGGCGGCGAGCATGCGGAGTTCACGCTCGAGATCTGCCGTGGTTCGATCACTCACCCTTGTCTCCTCCGTTGGCACGTCAATCACCACCGGGCATTTCACCACGAGTAAGGGCTCGGGGCGTCGTGCTGCCGATGTCTCAGCGGAGTGTCTGTGTGTGCTCAGGACATCGCGAACACTTGATGTCTCAGGACATCGTGGACACTTACCGGCCCGTCCCTGGGATTCTTGGGGATGGGCGGAAAAGGGTTTTCGATGGATTCAGAGTTTGTGTCCGCGATCGTCCGGGTCGCAGAATGCGAGGACGTCAACGTCGCCGAGTTCTGCCGAACCCACGCAATATCGCGGACGACGTTCTACAAGTACGTTGCCCGGTTCGCAGCCGAGGGCGCCGACGGGCTCACCAGGCGCTCCACCGCCCCATACACCTGTCCGACCCCGAACGTCGGCGGTGCTGTGCGAGGCGGTGCTCCGAGCCCGGAAGGAACTCGACGATGCAGGCCTGGACAACGGGCCGCAGAGCATCTCCTGGCGGCTCGAGAGCCTCGGTTTCGATCCGTTCCCGTCCCGGGCGACGGTGTACCGGATCCTGGTCGACCACGGGCAGATCGTCGCGCAACCGCGCAAGCGGCCCAAGACCCGACGCCGGTTCGAGTACGCAGACCCGGGCGGGTTGTGGCAGATCGACGGGAACCGCAAGGCAGTGCTGCACTGGCGAGGCGATGACGTCACCGTCCTGGTCGGTGACGTCATCGCCCGCGAGCTCACACTCAACCGATCAGTTAAATTCCAACCACTGACCGCACTGTCCACGAAGTCCTGAGACAGATGTGTTCACGAAGTCCTGAGGCAGCACAGTCTCAGCGGAGTGCCTCGAGAACGTCCGGCCGATCGTCGAGCGTGCTGGTTGGCGCACAACGCACGGTTCGAGCGGGTAACAGCTCACCGCGCAACCCGGTTCGGCCGTGTGCGGAGCGTGCTAGTTGTCGTCGGTGGGTCGCAAGCCCTGTCGGATGTGGTCGGCGCGGTGGGTGTACTCCTCCTCGGTGAGTTCTGCGAGGCCGGGAACGATGGTCCGACCCAGCCCCCGAAAATATCCGCCCGAGATTCGGATTCACCACGCGGTTACCTCGCCGATGCGGCGGCGGCCCGGGGACGCGACGGCCTACCGGCACTACTGGGAGCTGTGCGTGGTGTACGGACTACTAGCCGAAGCCAACACCGCCACAATAGAACCCGGCTCCATAAGCTACGCCGGTCACCGACGCAGCCCGTAGTCAAGGGGATTTCCGGATCAGGAGTCCTGGGCGCCACCCGAGCGGCTCGGAGGAGTAGTCGAGTAGGAGTCTCTCGAATTCGAGTAGAAGACTACTCTAGCGAGTGCGACGATACCCGCGAAGATTTACTTTAGTGAGCGCGAAGGATCCCCTCAATTCGGATTGAGAATCCGTAGGCATTGAGAATCGCACTGCACAGATGGATCCGTCTGCTCCGCCAACGAACACCAAGAAACGCAAAGATCCTCGCATAAGATAGGAATTTCGATCATGGTCATGCCGCAAGTCAATGTTTTTGGCAGTCTCATTGCCAACCACTCCGACAAGGCCCTCGATGTTGAAGGCGGGTCCGCCGACAACCTTGCGCGGCTTATCCAATTCAGCCCGACTGGAGGGTCTAACCAGCGATTTCGTTTCGAGCCATTGGGTGACGGATTCTTCGTTATTAGAATTGAGCATTCGGGAAAGGTCCTCGACATCGAGGGAGGGTCCAACGCCAATCTCGCTCGGCTGATCCAATTCGATCAACATGGAGGTCCGAATCAGCGTTTCGCCGTCGAAGAATTGCCCGACGGTCACTTCATGCTCCGCGCAATGAATTCCGGCAAAATGCTCGATGTCGAGGGTGGATCGTTATTCGACAGAGCCGGTATCATCCAGTTTGACCGAACCGGGCGACCAAATCAGCAATGGAGCTTCGTGGTGTGAGGCCGGTCCGCGACTTCCGCCCAGGCCGGATTCTCTTCCGCGAACAGCAACATCACGGTTCTGCGCTAATAGCCATCGAACGTGCCAGGGCGCTGGCAGGCACCCGCTGCGGGCTCAACACCCACGCACTGCGCCAAGCCGGCGAAACCACCCCACTCACGAGGCGGCAGCGCGAAATCGTCGCCCTCGTCTCCCAGGGCTTCACCAACAAAGAGATCGCCGAACGCCTCGGAGTCTCCATCCGCACAGTCGAAGGCCACCGCTACCACGCCAGACTGCGCTGATCGCGCGTCGCCGCAGTATCCGGAAAATCGCGTAGTCGACTATGCGGTTCAGATCCGCGACCGAGCGTGACGATCATTGCTGTCCCATGCAACTCGAGAGGCGCTTCGAGGCGATAAGCCGGTAGCCCTCGGATGGTGCGTCCGGACTGCACTTCGAAGCGTCCTCATGGAGGAGTAACTCATGAATAACGACAAGCACCTCAAGCACCTCGGCGAGCTGGCGGTGGCAGTGGGCATAGGGCTTGCGGTCGCGTCGGCGGGCATGGCGGTGGCAGCACCGTCCGTCGGCGACTCGTCTGCGTCGTCGAGTTCCGACTCCTCCGGCCAGGCATCGTCCGACGGGAGATCCACGGACCGAACGGACGGGACTTCGTCGGACAGGACGATCCCCGCCGATCGTCGATACACCGCCGAGCACGAGTGGGTCGAGCGGACGGGGCCCACGACGGTGCGCGTCGGCATCACCGATTTCGCGCAGTCCCAGCTCGGCGACGTCGTGTTCGTCCAGCTTCCGGCGGTCGACGACGACGTGACGGCGGGCGAGTCGTTCGGCGAGGTGGAATCCACCAAGAGCGTCTCCGACATCTTCGCCCCGC
>NZ_JARJBD010000377.1:0-533 GCF_029269925.1 Rhodococcus sp. T2V | reverse complement strand
ATCGATGACCGGTCACGACGGCCAGCCGATCGAAGACAGTCTGGTTACCCGTGTCAGTGATACCGCTCGCCGTTGACACGCTCGTGTGGACGCCGACGATCGCGTGTCGTCGGCCCATTCGATGTCGCGCGGTCGGGAGATGGGGGGAACCGGCGACCCGACCGGAGCCCAGGTCGCAGAGCTTGGCGTGCAAGTCTGCACGCAACACTGCCCGTAATACAGCGTGTGATGTTACGTGTATCGACTAGCCTGGGCTGCAGTGGCGGCCGGCGACACGCGCGGCGGCCAAGGCCAGTGGGGCAAAGGAGTGAGCATGGCGCAGGCCGGAAAGCGGGGCGGTAACTCGTCGCGGCCGAGCGACGGGGGCCGAACCTCGAAGCCGCACACCGATTCCCGAGCCGCGGGAGGTCCCGTCGCCGCGGCGTCCACCGAGGCGTTGTCGTCGAAGCTCGAGCCCCGCAGGGGTCCGGCGAAGGTACAGCTGAACACCTGGGTGCTGGCGTCGACGGAGGCCCGGCTGAAGTGGCTGGTGA
>NZ_JARJBD010000376.1:0-538 GCF_029269925.1 Rhodococcus sp. T2V | reverse complement strand
TGTTGGAGCGCGCCTATCTCGTCACGGTGACGCCGTTTGAGTTCGGTGAGCTGGGCGGTGAGGGTGCGGACGACGCTGCTCGAAGTTCCGTCTCGGGTCGAGGCCGCTGCTGCCGGTGGTGGTGTGTTCTGCTGTTGAGCCCGAAGTTGTTGGACGCGTTGGCGGATCGGGGTGCAGCGGTAGAGGAAGTCCAGGGAGACACCCGCGGTCCGGGCGAGGCCGCGGAAGGTGATCGGCTCGTTGCGGCGGATGATCTCGCGCAGTCCCTGCTCGGCTCGGGCCTGAGCGGCGGCGCTCTTGCGGGCGGCGGCCTGGCGGAGGTTGTCCGGGTTGCCACGCATCAGTGGTTGTCCTCTTTTCCGGTGATGGCCTCGGTGCGGGCCTCGACGCCGGCGCCACGGATCGCCCCGGCGGTGCCGTCGGCGAGCCGGGTGTGCCCGAGGGTGAGGATGATTCGGCCGAGGGCGTCGCGTTCCTGGTGGCGTCCGGCGAGCCAGATGTTGTCCTCGCCCATCTGGTGTCCGGTGCGGGCCTCGAA
>NZ_JARJBD010000375.1:0-546 GCF_029269925.1 Rhodococcus sp. T2V | reverse complement strand
GTTCGTCACAGATTCGCTACCAGGAGATCCCTTCTCGTCACCCGGGCACGGTGGTGATCACGGTGAACAGTTGCGCGATCACGTCGTTTTCGGCGATCGCGACGTCGTACCCGGAGATCAGTGGCCCACTCGATCCGGCGCCGGCGGCTCGATCGAGCGGGACGACGTCAAAGGCAAGCAGGCCCAGGTTGGCGGTCTGGTAGACCGGACCTGATTGGGTGAACGTCAGGCCCGACAACGGGCCGTCGAGCAGTTCCTGCGCCCTCTCGTGTAGTCGGTCTTGGCCGATGATCGTCCCCTCCGGGTCCGACCAGCGGACGTCGGGGGCATAGTTTCGGCGTACCACCGTCAGGCGCCGCTGCGGGTCACGTTCGTTGAACACCGCCCGCAGGTTCTCCTCCATCAACCGAACGATGTTCTCACTCAACGCGCTTTTCCTCTCCCTCGTGCCGGGGCCTGACTGCCGGTTCCGAATCCGGACAAAGTCGTGCGGGTTACTCCACGTGGATGTGGGTGTCGTGGAGTTCGGTGACCGCGGCGTCGAGG
>NZ_JARJBD010000374.1:0-550 GCF_029269925.1 Rhodococcus sp. T2V | reverse complement strand
AGGACCCGAAATCATCACGAACCCCTTCGCGATCACTGATCCACGGATTCAGGCTAAGGGGTCTGGCCGCGGCTCCGCGGGTTCGAAAACGGAGCGGGCGGCGTATGCGGTGAGTACCCTGCCCGCACCGTCCTACGCATCCCGGATACGGCACCTTCCGGCACCAAATCCCCGCACCGGGTCCGGTCGCCGCGCGAGTGCTCCTGGGGGCCAGCGAAGAGGCCGGGTCGGTGCCTGACCGGTCGGGAGCGCGCGGAAGGCGTCAGGGCTGTCCCGATCGTCCGGGGCGCTGGTGGGCGGTGAGCAGCAAGTGGTCAAATCGGGTGCGCAGGGCGGTGGTGTCGGATTCGAGATCGCCGAATCCGGCGACGATCTGTTCGGCGATCGCACGCAGTCGGGTGTTGGTCTCCTGGGAGCGCCAGGTCAGGATGTCGAACGCGCGGTCGGCGGGGAGACCGTAGACCAGCATCAACGCGCCCTTGGCCTGCTCGATCACCGCCCGCGATTGCTCGAGGGCGGCGACGGTTTCGTCGACGGAGTCCTTGACGTC
>NZ_JARJBD010000373.1:0-554 GCF_029269925.1 Rhodococcus sp. T2V | reverse complement strand
GTGAATGAGCGTTGCAGCAACGGAATCGGGTCACGACCTCAGCGTGGGGGTCGAGGAGGAATTCTTCCTCGTCGACCCATCCGGGCACCTGTCCACTGCGGGATCCGACGTGGTCGCGGAGGCCGGCCACGACATTCACGGGCTCCAGCGCGAGCTCACCCGCTGCCAGATCGAGACGGCGACGGGCGTGTGCCACACCGGGCAGGAACTGCACGAGGAACTCCGCAGCCTGCGACGCCGACTCGCGAAGGCGGCCGCGGGCCGCGACCTGTCGCTGGTGCCCAGCGGGACGTCGCTGAGCGCCGAGGGGCTGCCCCCGGTGATCACCCCGAGCCCGCGGTACGAGGAGATGGCCCGCCGCTTCGGGTCGATCGTGGACACGGTGACCACATGCGGCTGCCACGTGCACGTCGGGATCCCGAACCGGGATATCGCTGTGCAGGTGAGCAACCGGCTGCGCAGCTGGCTGCCGGTGCTGCTCGCACTCGCCGCGAACTCCCCGTTCCACAGCGGGCACGACACCGGGTATCACAGCTGGCGGCACATCATGTGGT
>NZ_JARJBD010000372.1:0-555 GCF_029269925.1 Rhodococcus sp. T2V | reverse complement strand
TGAGTACTTGTTAACGTCCGGCGGTTAACAAGTACTCACGGGCGGCGGAGCCGCACGATCCAGGCGCGGGTATCGGCCGGGTCGATCACATCGTCGAGTTCGAAGATCGTGGCCGCGTTGAGTGCCTTCCCGTGCTGGTAGGCGGCATCGACGAGTTGCGTGAACGCCGCGTCCCGCTCGGCGGGGTCGTCGAGCGCCTCGAGTTCCTTCCGGTACCCGAGGCGCACCGCGCCTTCCAGCCCCATGGCGCCGATCTCGCCGGTCGGCCACGCGACCGTGAACTCGGACGCGTGGAAGGAGCCGCCCGCCATGGCCATCGCGCCGAGGCCGTAGCCCTTGCGCAGGACGACCGTTCCGTACGGCACGGTCATCTGCGCGCCGGTGACGAACAGTTTGCCGAACCGGCGGACCGTGGCCTCCTTCTCCGAGTCCGGGCCGACCATGAATCCCGGTGTGTCGCACAGCGAGACCACCGGCAGGCCGAACGATTCGCACAGTTCCAGGAAGTGGGCCATCTTGTCGGCCGCGACCGCGTCGATCGCACCGCCGAGGTGG
>NZ_JARJBD010000371.1:0-561 GCF_029269925.1 Rhodococcus sp. T2V | reverse complement strand
CGGCGTACGACTTCGTGGTCGCCCCGAAGCCGGAGGGACAGGGCTGAAGCATGGGATTGTTCTCGTTCATCGTCACCTTGCCGCTGCAACCGGTCAAAGGGGTGATCTCGTTGGCGGAGTTGATCCAGCGGCAGGTCGAGCAGGAGTTGCACGATCCGGCGCGGGCCCGCCGGGCGCTCGAGGAACTCGAGGAGGCCCGCGAGCGCGGTGAGATCACCGAGGAGGAGGAAATGCAGGCGCAGCAGGCGATCCTCGACCAGATGACGGGCGGTGGCGAATCCACCCCCTGAGCCAGTTGGGCGAGCACCGGCAGAACCGAACCTTGCCCGGCCGCACCGGTCGGGGACTCGGGTGGGGAGAGGCGGGTGTATCCGGCCCCACCCCACAGCGCCGCGCTGCCGCTGCAACCGGTGCAGATCGAGGGGTCGCGGGTACGTCACCGATGTCGGGGTCCGAACGTCTGGGTTCCGGGAGTGCCCCGGACAGGGGTTCGGCCGGGAATGGCGCCGCATTCTCGGCCGGATCTCTGCTTCTCGAGCTCTTCACCGCAATCCGATTACT
>NZ_JARJBD010000370.1:0-564 GCF_029269925.1 Rhodococcus sp. T2V | reverse complement strand
CACCGCCGCGGATCAGATCCCGCGCCCGCGACCCGTCGTCGGCCAGACCCAGACCACGGACCACCGCGACCGGCACCCCACCGAGCTTGCCCTTCACCAGATCCCCGGCCGCGGCGATCTCGTCGGCCACCGCGACCTCGGTGACCATGAGTTCGTTGCCCTGCGAGTCCCGGGCCCCGACGTATCCGTGCAGCACCGGCACCCCGGCCGCACCGATCGCGGCGTCGATCTGCCCGTTGCGCCACGCCCGCCCCATCGTGTCGGTGACCACCACCGCCACCGTCACCCCGAGCGCCGCCGCGATCGCCTCCCGCAGCCCGCGGGCACTGCCGTCCGGATCCTCCGGCAGCAGAGCCAGTTCCGAGCCCTCCACATTCGAGCCGTCGATACCGGACGCCGCCTGCACGATCCCGAGCCGGTTCTCGGTGATCAGGGTCCGGCCCTTGCGGGCGACGACCCGGACCGCTTCCTGCTCCACCAGCCGCCGGCGGGCCGCGTCCCGCTCCTCGGGGTCGGTCGGCGAGGACACGATCCGGCCCTCCACCTTGGAGAACACCTTGCTGG
>NZ_JARJBD010000369.1:0-566 GCF_029269925.1 Rhodococcus sp. T2V | reverse complement strand
ACGACTTCTTCACCCTCGGCGGCAACTCGCTGCTCGCCACCCAGGCGGTGTCGCGACTGCGACAGGCTCTCGGCGTCGAGATCCAAGTTACATGGCTCTTCACTGACTCCACGGTGGAAGCGATCGCCCGTAGAATCGAGGCCGTCTCCGACGATTCGACACATCTTGCACCGACCGGACCTTCGGCGTTCGACGTCCTGTTGCCGATCAGATCAACCGGGACTTCAGACCCCATCTTTTGCATACACCCAGCCAGCGGATTAGCTTGGTGTTACGCAGGCTTGGCTCCACATATCCAACCGGGACGGCGAATGTACGGGCTCCAATCGCCTGAACTCGTCGAAGACGACCCGCATCCCCGCTCGATCGAGCAGCTGATGGAGCAGTACGTTCGGGAGATCCAGGCCGTGCAACCACACGGCCCATATCACCTACTCGGCTGGTCATTGGGCGGAGTCATCGCCCACGCCATAGCCACACAGTTTCGCCACCTGGGGCACAAGGTCTCACTGCTAGCGGGAGTTTCCTAGATAGCTGTGGCGTCGGTGCGATTAGCGCTGGTGGGA
>NZ_JARJBD010000368.1:0-567 GCF_029269925.1 Rhodococcus sp. T2V | reverse complement strand
CTGGCCGCGATGGCCGATGCCGGTGGCGACCTGGATTGGGCGGTGTCGGTGGATTCCACCGTGGTGCGGGTGCACCAGCACGGCGCCAACACCGCGCGTGACACAGGGGGATCTACCGAATTACACGAATCTGCTTGACGAACCGGTCGATCACGGCATCGGCCGGTCCCGCGGCGGGTTGACCTGCAAAGTCCACCTGGCGTGCGATGGCGACGGACGTCCCTTGTCGGTGCTGGTGGGTCCTGGCCAGGCCGGCGACAGCCCGATGTTCGGCCCGCTCCTGGAGGGCATCTGCGTGCCGCGCATCGGTGGCGGCGCACCCCGCACGCGCCCGGACGAGGTCCGTGCCGACAAGGCGTACACATCCAAGGCCAATCGAGAACTACTACGCAGCAAGGGCATCAAGGCGGTCATTCCCGAGAAGTCCGATCAGGTGGCCAACCGCAAGAACAAGGGCAGCGCGGGCGGGCGGCCACCGAACTTCGATGCCGAGTCGTACAAGGGCCGCAACGTGGTGGAAAGGGCCTTCAACAAGGCAAAACAGTGGCGAGCGGTGGCAACCCGGTA
>NZ_JARJBD010000037.1:0-87973 GCF_029269925.1 Rhodococcus sp. T2V | reverse complement strand
CGGTCATCCAACTCGCACCCCCGCTGATCTGCGGGCAAACCGAATTCGACGAAATCGAAACCATCCTGCGCGGCGTCCTCACCGAAGCCTGGACCCTGCTATGAGCCACCAGGACCTTCCCGGGCTGTACGTCGGCGGCCACTACCGGGACGGCGCAGCGTCCGAACGGTACGAGGTGCTCGATCCGGCCACCGGTGAGGTGATCTCGTCGCGCACCGAGGCCTCGGTCGACGACGTCGACGACGCGGTCGCCACCGCGAAAGCCGCGTACGCGCAATGGTCCACGACGAGCCCGGGCGAGCGTTCCACCGTCCTGACGCGGTGGGCCGCCGAACTCACGGAGATGTCCGACGACCTCGCGTCCACCGAAACCCGGCAGACGGGCAAGCCGATCAAGTTGTCGACCGAGTTCGACGTCCCCGGGTCGATCGACAACGTGTCGTTCTTCGCCGCCGCGGCCCGCAATCTGGAAGGAAAGGCGTCGGGTGAGTACTCACCCGACCACACGTCCAGCATCCGCCGGGAACCCGTCGGGGTGATCGGGTCGATCTCACCGTGGAACTATCCGCTGCAGATGGCGGCGTGGAAGATCCTTCCCGCCGTCGCCGCCGGCAACACCATCGTGCTCAAACCCGCGGAGATCACTCCCCTGACGTCACTGCTGTTCGCCGAGGCGGCGACCCGGGCCGGACTGCCGGACGGCGTCGTCAACGTCATCACCGGCCGCGGCGCGACCACCGGCGCGTCGCTGGTGTCGCACCGGGACGTGAGCATGGTCAGCTTCACCGGATCGACTCCCGTGGGACGGCAGATCGCGGCCGCCGCGGCCGGCAAGCGGCTGCACCTGGAACTGGGCGGGAAGGCCCCGTTCGTCGTGTTCGACGACGCCGACCTCGAGGCGGCGATCAACGGGGCCGTCGCCGGTGCCCTCATCAACTCGGGCCAGGACTGCACCGCGGCCACCCGCGCCTACGTGCAGCGTCCGCTGTTCGACGACTTCGTCGCCGGCGTCGCCTCGCTCATGGACACCGTCCGCCTCGGCGACCCGTCCGATCCCGGCACCGACATGGGTCCGTTGGTGTCGCGGCGGCAGCAGCAGCACGTCGCCGGGTTCGTCGACCGCGCCCGCGACACCGGGGCGAAGATCGTCCGCGGCGGTGCCGTCCCCGGCGGCGACCTCGCGTCCGGCTTCTACTACGAGCCGACGCTCGTCGTGGGCGCCGACCAGTCGAGTGAGATCGTGCAGCGCGAGATCTTCGGCCCCGTCCTCGTCGTCCTGCCGTTCGACAACGATGCGGTCGGCATCGCGCTGGCCAACGACACCGACTTCGGGCTGGCGGCGTCGGCGTGGACGCGGGACCTGTACCGGGCGCAAACCGCCTCCCGCGACATCGCGGCGGGCTGCGTGTGGATCAACGACCACATCCCGATCATCAGCGAAATGCCCCACGGCGGGTACAAGGCGTCCGGTTACGGCAAGGACATGTCGACGTACTCGCTCGACGAGTACACCAACGTCAAGCACGTCATGTCCGACATCACCGGAACCGCGAGGAAGGACTGGCACCGGACGGTGTTCGGCGACCGACACTGAGCCCGATCGCCGGGGCGGCAGCAACTGTGCCGCCCCGGTTCTGCCAAGTCGCGCCGTGCGCGGGGTTACGCTGGCGGGCAGAGCGTTCGCTTCGACGGAGAGGCAGAAACGGTGCATGTAACTCCCTTCGCCTGGATTCTGACGATCGTGGTGATCGTTGCTCTGCTCGGGTTCGACTACTTCTTCCACGTCCGCCACGCGCACATCCCGACGCTGAAGGAAGCGGCGATCTGGTCGTCGATCTACGTCGGACTCGCGCTGCTCTTCGGTGTCGCCGTCCTGATCTTCGGCGGCGTCGACATGGGCACGGAGTACTTCGCCGGCTACGTCACGGAGAAGGCACTGTCCGTCGACAACCTCTTCGTCTTCCTCATCATCATCTCCAGCTTCCGGGTGCCGCGGGAAGACCAGCAGAAAGTGCTGCTGTTCGGCATCGTGTTCTCGATCTTCGCCCGGACGGGGTTCATCTTCCTCGGCGCCGCGCTCATCAACTCGTTCGCGTGGGTGTTCTACTTCTTCGGCCTCATCCTGCTGATCACCGCCGGCAACCTGCTGCGGCCCGAAACCGAGGACTCGCACTCGGCCGACAACTTCATCATCCGCATCGCGAAGAGATTCATGCACACCACCGAGCAGTACGACGGCGACAAGCTGTTCACCGTCGAGAACGGCAAGCGGATGATGACGCCGATGCTGCTGGTGATGGTGGCGATCGGCGGCACCGACCTCCTGTTCGCCCTCGACTCCATCCCCGCGATCTTCGGTCTCACCCAGAACGTCTTCGTCGTCTTCACCGCCACCGTGTTCTCGCTCATGGGTCTGCGGCAGCTGTACTTCCTGCTCGACGGTCTCCTCGACCGCCTCATCTACCTGTCGTACGGACTCGCGGCGATCCTCGCGTTCATCGGGGTCAAGCTGATCCTGCACGCACTGCACGAGAACAACCTGCCGTTCATCAACAGCGGCGAACCGGTAAACGTCATCGAGATCAGCACGTTCGTGTCACTGGGCGTCATCATCGGCATCCTCGTGATCACCGTGATCGCGTCGCTCGCCAGCAAGAAAGGCAGGGCGCAGTCCACCATCGCCGGCGCCCGGCGGCACGCCGTCAACTACCTCGACCTCGACTACACCGCCGACCTCGCCGAGCGCGAACGCATGTACGACCGGTTGATCAACGAGGAAGAACAACTCAAGAAGCTCGACCCGAAATTCAAGAAGATGGTCCGCGAGGAAACCGCACTCCTGGACCTCATCAAACGCGCCCACGGAGAGCACGACGCGTTCCTCAAACAGAACTAGCCGAGCCCGGAACCAGCTGAATACAGTCGAAGCGCCCACCGGATCCGGCGGGCGCTTCTTCGGCTCGTGCCCCATCCCCATGCGGGCACGTGCGGGTCTACCTCCTCCTCATCCTCATGCCGCCGTCCGCCATACCCATGGCGGTGATACCGAGACCCAGCAGACACACGACGATGCCGCAGACCACGTTCGACCAGATCATTCCCGCCGTGGTGGTTACTCCGACGACCAGCCACGGGCTGACGATCATCCACAGTCCGAGCAACGGCGCGACGAACGCCATGCCGTGCGTGCGTGAGTAGGCCGACGTGAAACCGACTGCGAGCAGTGCCACCGCGACACCCGACAGCAAGTTGCACATCGCCAGGCCAGACTGGCTGGCGAACCCGACAATCCACGGCGACGCCGCCATGTAGAGGCCTGCCATGAACATCAGGCCCTCGGTGACCTGCGTCATCGGCTGTTCCGAGACTCGGTCGTAGCGAGCCCGCAACTCGGCGATATCAGGGTGTCTCTCGATCGACATACCTGGTGTCGTCATCACCCACCTCCTTGAAAAAGAGAACCAATCCCTATCGAGGGGGTGCCCCGAACTCGCTACGGCAAACCGGCGATGACCAGGTAATTTTTCCGAATTTCCGCTACCGACCAGTCCCCACGGACGGCGGCGCAACCGACGCCCTTGGGCACGCGTCCAGGGGCGGGCATACTCGACGTGTGTGGTGGATTGCCTGGGTCCTGCTCGCGTGGATAGCACTGTCGGTGCCGCTCGCGATCCTCATCGGGAAAGCGATACGGCAGAAAGACCTGCACGAACTGCCCGCCAAAGAGGACGCGACAAGTAAGAACGACCCTCCCGACCGTACGGTTGCCTGACGCGCCGTGCGCGATCCCGATGCAGCTTGGAAGAATGACGGGATGGCGCTGCCCTTCTATCCACTCGTGTTCATGAACTTCCTGTTCGCGGCGACCACACTGTGCCTTGCACGCCCCTCCAGCCTGACCGCCGGCGCCACCGTCGTCGCCGCGGTGGTCTGGATCTTCGGCAACGGCCCGCTCGAGGGCCAGGTGCTCTGGGAATTCGACGCCACCCACGGCCTCACGGTGTCCGATCTCCTGTCCGTTGCGGCGCTCGCGATCGCCGTATGGACGTTCGCGACCACCGGCGACCGCCCGTGGGTGCGGCGAACCACACGGCGCCGCAGGAAGCTACTTCGTTCCCGGTACTGAGCGGCCGTCTGCGACTGTCGAGCTATCTGCGCCTCAACGCCGATCCGACCACCCGCAGCACGCGAGGTGACGTCATGTGCCAGTGCGCGCTGTCGACGGTGCGGTTCCGGACGGCGCCCGTCACATGCGGCGCCCAACTCGTGGCCGCCGCCGATCCCGTCGGATCGTCGCGACCCGCGGTGAAGAACGCGACGTCGCCACGAAAGACCCCGGGGGTGTGGTGGTCCAGCAACGCGCACGTGTGCGCCGCACTCTCGACAAGCACCTCGATCTGGTCACGGCCGAGTACGGCCATGGGCCCACCCGCCGCGGTGGCCAACAGGTCCACCGCCGATTCGGGTGCCATCTCCGCGACGGCCGCCGGCACGTCGCCCTCGACACCGATTCCCGCAAGCAGGTCGCTCACGCTCAGCGGAGCCTGGGTGTGCGTCGCGTGCGGTTGCTGCGCGTAGCTGTCGAGCATCACAAGGGTCGCCACTTCCTCACCCGCAGCCTGCAGTTGCACCGCGACGGCATGCGCGAGGACGCCGCCGAGCGACCAGCCCAGCAGGTCGTACGGACCGTCGGTCTGGATCCGGCGGATCTCCTGCACGTACCTCGCGGCGAGGTCGTCGATCGACGTCGGCGGCGTGTCCTCGCCCGCGATCGCCGGTGACTGCAGGCCGTAGATCGGCCGATCGGGATCGATCCTCGACGTCAGACCGGTGTAGCACCAGGCAAGTCCCACGATCGGGTGGATGCAGAACAGTGGGCGCCCCTCCCCCGCAGTCCTGATGGGGAACACCACGTCGAGCGCCCCGTCCCGTTCCGGGTCGGCCGAGCTCATGCGGGCGGCGATCGAACTCGGCGTCGGATCCGTCATCACCGTCTGCAGCGACACTGCAATACCCGTGGATGCCTGGAGGGCCTTCACCACTCGCACCGCGGTCAGGGAGTTTCCGCCCAGCTCGAAGAAATTGTCGCCCGTACCCACCCTTTCGACGCCCAGCAGCTCACCGAAGACGGTGGCGACCGCGACCTCGGTATCCGTCACCGGGGCGCGGAAAGCGCGCGGTTCGAAGCGTGGTTTCGGGAGCGCACGCCGGTCGAGTTTGCCGGCCGACGCCAACGGCAGCTCGTCCAGAATCATGATCTGCGACGGCACCATGTACGACGGGAGCCGCTCTCGCGCAGAGGCCGTCACGTCGTGAGTATCGATCTGCAGGCCCTGCTCGGCGACGACGTACCCGACGAGGTGGTCACCGCCCCGTTCGTCGGAGACCAGTGCCACGGCTGCCCGGGACACACCCGCGGCCGCATCCAGCACCGCCTCGACCTCCCGCAGTTCGATTCGCAGACCACGGAGCTTGACCTGGAGATCGGTGCGGCCCAGATACACCAGCTGACCCTCTCGGGCCCATTTCACGCGATCACCGGTGCGGTAGAGGCGGGTTCCGTGCCGCCCGAAGGGGTCGGCCACGAAGCGTTCCGCGGTGAGCGCGCTCCGCCCCACATAACCCCGGGCCAGTTGCTCGCCACCGAGGTAGAGCTCACCGGCAACCCCGACCGGGACCGGACGAAGCCGCGCGTCCAGCACGTACGCCTGGGTGTTCCGCACCGACGCACCGATCGGCACCCGCGCCTCCACGGACTCGCGCAGCTCGAACGCGGTCGTGGTGACCGCCGCCTCGGTGGGACCATACGTATTGTGGAATGCGCCCGGCCGCAGAGCGATCACGTCCTCCGCGAGCTCGGCCGGCATCTCCTCGCCGCCCACATACAGGTGCCGCAGTGAGGACAGTGTCTCCCCCTCCCCGGTCGCGAGGAACGCGGCCAGCACCGACGGCACGAAATGCATCATCGTGATCCGGTGTTCGCGGATCACGTCGGCCAGATAGTCGAGTTCACGATGTCCGCCCGGGCGCGTCACCACCAGCCGCGCACCCACGACCAGGGGCAGGAAGACCTCCCACACGGACACGTCGAAGGTGTACGGCGCCTTGAGCATTCCGCGATCGTCCTCGGTGACCTCGTACTCCTCGGCCAGCCAGCGCAGCTGATTCACGATCGCGGCGTGGCTGACCGTCACGCCCTTGGGTCGGCCTGTGGATCCCGACGTGAACAGAACGTAGGCCGTGTTCTGCGGCCGCAGCGGGCGCACCCGGTCGGCATCGCGGATCGGGTGCGCATCGAACCCGGACAGACCGACGGTGTCGATGTCGACGTGCGCGACGCCGGGCGGCAGGCAGCCGCGGGTCCGCGAGGTGGTGAGCACCAGTTCGGGTGCCGCGGAGTCCAGCACGTCCGCGATACGCCCGGCCGGGTGTTCGGGGTCGATCGGCACATAGCCGCCGCCGGCGCGGAGGACGGCACACATTCCGACGATCATCTCCGTCGACCGTTCGAACACGAGCGCCACGAGAGAGTCCGGGCCCGTTCCCCGCTCGACGAGCAGCCGCGCGAGGCGGTTGACCCGCGCGTCGAGTTCGCCGTACGTCAGCACTTCGCCCTCGAACGCGACGGCGACCGCGCCCGGGGTGCGGACCACCTGGGCATCGAGGAGATCCACCAGAGTCGCCGTGTCCGACGCCACGTCCGTCGCATTCCACGTCTTCAGCATCCGGGCCGTCTCGTCGTCCGTCAGCAGCGACACGTCGCAGACCTGTTGCCCCGGTTGCGTTGCGAACGCCTCGACGACGCGGATCAAACTCCGCGCGAACCGTTCCGCCGTCTCGGAGTCGAACAGTTCGGTGGAGTACGTGAGGCTCCCGGCGATGCCGGCAGGGGCACCGTTCGCGTCGTAGTTGTCCGAGAGCGAGAAGTCGAGGTCGAACTTGGTGACGTGCGTGTCGATCTCGAGCGGCGCGAGGGTCAGACCCGGCAGTTCCAGTACCGCCGGCGCCTGGTTCTGGAACGCGAGCATGACCTGAAAGAGGGGCGAATATGATTGCGAACGAACCGGATTCAGAATCTCGACCAGACGCTCGAACGGCACGTCCGCGTGCGCCATCGCATCCAGATCGGTCTTACGAACCTGTTCCAGCACGTCGAGGAGGGAGGCGCCGGGATCGATCTCCGTCCGCAGCACCAGTGTGTTGACGAACATGCCGACCACGTCGTCGAGCACCCGCTCACCGCGGCCCGCGACCGGTGTGCCGATCACGATGTCCGAGGTTCCCGTCACCCGCGCCAGCAACACCGACAGAGCGGCGTGTACCACCATGAACAGTGTCGTATTGTGCTGCTGCGCAATCTCGCCGAGACGGCGATGGGTGTCGGCGTCGATGGCCACCGGCGCGGCGGCACCCCGATGGGTCCGCACCGCCGGGCGGGGGCGATCGGTCGGTAGTTCGAGGACGTCGGGGATCCCCGCGAGCGCGCCTGTCCAGTAGTCGAACTGGGTCGCCGCCACAGAGTCCGGGTCGTGTTCGTCGCCCAGCACCTCCCGCTGCCACAGCGCGAAGTCGGCGTACTGAACCTCGAGTGGCGCCCACCCGGGGATTTCCCCCCGCGACCGCGCCAGATACGCCGTCGCCACGTCCCGGCCCAGCGGTGCCATCGAGACGCCGTCCGCGCTGATGTGGTGCACCACGACGACCACGATCAGTTCGTGTTCGCTGACCTGCAGAAGTCGCGCTCGGATCGGGACCGAGGCCGAGACGTCGAATCCCCGGGCGAGGACGGAAAGCACGTGAGCGTCCACGACGTCCGCCGTGACGGTCATCGGGGACAGGTCCAGTTCGATGCGTTCTGCGGGCAGCACGACCTGCACCGGTTCGCCGTCGTGTTCCGGGAACACGGTCCGCAGCGATTCGTGCCGTTCCAACACGTCGCGCAGAGCCTGCTGCAGGGCGGGCACGTGCAGGTCTCCGGTCACCCGAACGGCCAGCGGGATGTTGTACGCCGGGGACGCCGGGTCGAAGCGGCTCAGGAACCACATCCGCTGCTGCGCGGGCGACAGGGGAACGTGTTCCGGACGGGGCCGCTGCGACAGGACCGGACGGTTGCCCGTGCCGAGCAGCGTAGACACCTGCTCGGCCAGCGCTTCCACCGTCGGTGCCTCGAAGAGCATCCGGACCGGCACGTGCGCGTTCAACGCCTCACCCAATCGGGCGGCCGCCTGCGTCGCGATCAGCGAGTTGCCGCCCAGCGCGAAGAATTCGTCGTCGAGTCCGACCTGCTCCACGGCGAGAACCTCGGCGAACACGGCGCCGACGGTCTCCTGCACCGCCGACTCGGGTGCCCGGAAGACCCGCGACTCGAGTACCGGCGCCGGCAGCGCCTTCACGTCGATCTTGCCCGACGGGTTCAGGGGAAATGCGTCGAGCACCACGATTGTGGACGGCACCAGGTACGACGGCAAGACGTCTTCGAGTCTCTTGCGCAACAACTCCACATCGAGGGAACCGCGGGGCACGACGTACGACACCAGCGCGTCGGCTCCTGCCGCGTTGGGCCGGGCCACCGTGATCGCACCGTCGACTTCGGCGACGCGGCTGATCACCGCGTCGACCTCCCCCGGTTCGATGCGGACACCACGAATCTTCACCTGGCGGTCCACTCGCGCGATGAACTGCAGATTGCCGTCGGCGCGGCGATGCACCAGGTCGCCGGTGCGGTACATGCGGACGCCGCCTGCTGCCGCAACGAAACGCACCGCCGACCGCCCGGGGTCGCCGACGTAGCCGCGGGCCAGCCCGGAACCGGACAGGTACAGTTCGCCGATCGCACCGACGGGAACCGGGCGCAGCCGGTCGTCGAGGACTCGGCCGGTGGTGCCGGAAATCGGCCCGCCGATGGTCACGTGGCCGTCGACCGTGGCAAGGGTGGCCACGACGGTCGACTCCGTCGGCCCGTAGGCGTTGAGCATCCGCCGGCCATCGCTCCACGCCGCGGCGAGATCCGGATGCAGTGCCTCCCCGCCGACCGCGACGACTTCGATGTGCTCGAGCCCGTCCAGGCTCAGCGACGACAGCACCGCCGGCGTCGAAAGGTAATGGCTCACCCGGTGTTCCACGAGCACCCGCTGCAGATCCGGTCCCGCATACACCTCGGCGGGGGCGACCACCAGGCAGGCACCGGAACCGAACGCGAGCAGCGCCTCCAGGAGTGCGGCGTCGAACGTGGGGTTGTAGGCGTGGAGCACCCGCGAGTCCGGCGCGACCCGGTACCGGCGCACCGCTTCCCCGGTCAGCGAGGACACCCCGCGGTGCGGCACCATCACCCCCTTGGGCGTGCCGGTGGAACCCGACGTGTAGATGACGTACGCCACCTCGTCCGGATGCACCGGAACACGCACCGGCGGAACCCCGTTCAGGTAGTCGCCCGCGGTGACCGGCAGCCATGTGATCCGGGAACCGCCCACCGACATCGCCCCGACGCCGATGCACACGTCGGCCTCGGTCAGCACCCGTTCCAGACGTTCCGCCGGATGCGTCGGATCCACCGGGACGAAGGCGGCACCGGTCTTGGTGATGGCCCACAGCGCGATCATGAAGTCCACCGACCGCGGCAGGGCGAGCGCGATCACGCGGCCCGGGCGCGCACCCGCGTCGATCAGGACACGCGCGAGCGAATCGGAGCGTGCGTCGAGGTCACGGTAGGTGAGGGTCACGGTGCCGTCGGAGAGCGCCTGCGCGTCCGGGAAGTCGCGGGCGGTGCCGGTGAGAATGTCGGACAGCGTTCGCGGTGTCGACGGTTCGCCGCCGTCGAGGGCTGCGCCGGCAGCGAGGCCGATGCTGCCCACTTCGATCGCGGGACGGTCGGTGCCCGCGGCCAGGACATCCACGAACAACTCGGCCAGCGACCGGACGGTGGCGGCGTCGAACAGCGAAGGCGTGTAGGTGACCACACCATCCACTCCGGCGGGATCGTGATCCGACCAGCGCTCCGAGTACGTGAACGCCAGATCGAACGGCGTCGGAACGGTGCCGTTCTCGGACGTCGGCGTGAGCGCGAGCGACACCTGCGGTCGCTCGCCACCGAGCAGGTCGGCGAGTGCCTCGAACGGCACGTCCGCGTGCTGGAACGCCGCAACGTCGAAGCCCCGGACCTGCTCGAGGACCTCGAGGAACGACATGGCGGGGGTGACGCGGGTCCGCAACGCCACCGTGTTCGACCGGTCTCCCGTCAGCCCCGCCTCGCCGCCGATCACGATGTCCCGGTGAACACCGATGCGGGCGAGAAGGATTGCGAGAGTAGCCCGCAGCACCGTGAACAGCGTCACGCCCTGTTCGCGCGCCAGCCGTGCGGCGGCCTCGTGGCGATCGGAGTCGATCGAGAACTCGTGCACGCAGTCCGACGGAGACGCAATTCCCCCGACCATCCGGTCCGTCGGCACCGGCGACGACGAACCGACGCCGCGCAGCGCCCGCTGCCACCGTGCGAGGCTGCTGTCGCCGGACGAGCGGGGCAGCCGCTCCAATCGTCCGTCGACGTACCGCCCCCGGTCCCCGGTGCGGTACATCCGCACTCCCGCGGCGTCCCCCGCACCCGTCGGCACGAACGGGTCGGCCACGAACCGTCCGGCGGTACTCGGGGGCCGACGGTGAAATCCCCGGGCCACCTGCTGGCCTCCCACATACAGTTCCCCGACCGTCCCGGGCGGGACCGGTCGCAACGCCCTGTCCAGCACGTAGACCCGGGACCCGGCGTCGAGGTAGGTGGGTTGCGCGGGCCCGCGCTCGCCGCGGTGGGGCCCCACCGTTCCACCCTCGACGAGTGGCGCCCACAGATCGGCAACGACGCCGTCGCCGTCGTTGCCCGACCGCACCCGCGCCAGGACATTCGCGTGGGTCACCGCGACCGGTTCCGAGCCCACGGGGCAGAGCACGTAGGCGACCCGGTCCGGGTGGATCGACCCCGGTTCCAGTGCCGTGACGTCGAGTGCGCCGTCGCCGCCGAACTCGACATCGTCCAGCAGGACAGTCGGGTAGCCGCCGTGCGGAATCGCGTCGGCGTCCGCGCGACTGATCAGCACCAGAGTGGGCACCACGTCGGCCAGCAGGTACCGAATGCGTTCGGTCGGGTGGTCGGGGCTCAGGGGCAGGCAGGTCGCGCCCGACCGCAGCACGGCAATGTGGGCGACCACGCAGTCGACCGGATTCGACAGTCCGACAGCGACGATGCTCGAATCTCCGATCCCGGAGCCGTTCAATGCCCGCGCCAGAACGGCGGATCGGCGGTCGGCCTCGGCATAGGAGACCGCCTCCCCACCGCAGGTGACGGCGACGGCGTGCGGGCTGTCGGCAACGCGCCGACGGAAGACCTCGGACAGCGACGCGACGTCGTGCGCGGAATCCTCCGTTCCCCCGACTGCCAGGGCCCGCTCTTCCGGTGTCAGCAGGTCGATCGCGCTGAGCGCGACGCCAGGGTTCTCGGCGACCACCACGAGGAGTCGGTGTAGCCGCCGGGCCCACTGCTCCACCGTCCGCCGCTCGAAACGGTGCGCTGCGTAACGCAACACCCCCTCGAACCGGTCGCCGTCGAGTCGGCCACGCAGCGTCACCACCAGATCCAGGCCGTCGAACTCCCGTTCCGTCTCCGCGTCCATCGACAGCATCACCTGGAAGAGCGGGTGACGGCCGGTCGGAAGATCCTGCCCGGCAATGTCGACCACGTGCGCGAACGGCACCTCGCCGTGCGCTCGGGCGGCCTGCTCGACGCGGTGCGTCTCCAGCAGGAACTCTTCGAACGTCAGTTGCGGATCGAGTCTGCTGCGCAGCACCAGCGGCTCGCAGTCGTCGCCGCCGGTGTGGCCGTCCGAGAGGACCGCTCCGATGGCGAGGTCGTCCGAACCGCTCACGACGGACAGCAACACCGCGACAACGGCGTGGACGATCGTGAACGGTGAGACCGCCTGGTCGGCCGCCAGTTCGTGCACCCGCCGGCACAGGACGGGCTCCACGGCGAACGGAACCAGGCCGCTGAGCACCCCGGCATCGTCCGAGACTTCACCGGCTTCCGGCAGCGACAACGGCGTCCGACACTCGAGTTGCCTTTTCCAGTAACGTAACTCGCGGTCGTACGGCGCCGGAATAGGCAACGCGGATCGATCGACCTTGCCGCTCGGCGTGAGCGGCACGGCATCGAGGACGGTGACCGTCGACGGCACCATGTACGCCGGCAGTCGCTCGGCCACCCCGGCGAGCACGTCGTCGGGGTCCAGGCCGGTGCCGTGAACATAGCCGTCCACAGCCAACTCGCCGTTCCGGTCGTGGGCCACCGCGATCGCCGTGTCGACTCCCGGATGCCGGCCGAGAACCGCAGTGATCTCGCCCAATTCGACACGGAATCCGCGGATCTTCACCTGATCGTCGGCACGGTCGACGAATTCCAACTCGTGGTTCTTCGACCACCGCACGAGATCGCCGGTCCGATACATGCGCTGCAGGTCGGTCGTGAACGGGTTCGCGACGAAACGTGTCGCGCTCGCACCCGGCCGCTCCAGGTAACCACGACCCACCCCCGGACCGGACAGATACAGCTCGCCCACCACCCCTGCCGGCACAGGCTGCAGGAAGCGGTCCAGCACGACTGCCGACACTCCCTCGATCGGTCGCCCGATCGTGGGGCGGGAACCGGGGACCAGCGGCTCGGTGGCCGTGGCCCACACGGTGACCTCCGTCGGCCCGTACAGGTTCAGGACCGTGCGGTCGACGCCCCACCGCGCCGCCAGTTCCGGCGGGCAGACCTCACCTGCTACGGCGAGTACCTTGAGGTCGGGCAATCCGGCCGGGTCCATCTGTGCCGGGATGGCCGGTGTCGTGGTCCAGTGGGTGATTCGCTCACGGCGCAGCAGGTCGGCCATGGCCTTTCCTCCGCGCACCGGCGGCGGCGCGATCACCAACGTGGCGCCCGCGGTAACCGCGACCAGCAGTTCGTGTATCGAGGCGTCGTAGGAGGGCGACGCGCACATCAGCACCCGCGACCGGGAATCCGCCGCGTAGAGGCGCCGCACTGCGGCTGCGTGATTCGCAAGTCCTCGGTGCGGCATCGTGATTCCGCGCGGTGCCTCCACCGAGCCGGACGTGTAGATGACGTAGGCGGCGTTGTCCAGCCTGATGGGATGTGCCAATTCCGCATCGGCGACCGGGGTGCCGTCCCCCGGGGCGTCGGCGACGTCCACCCAGCGGGCACCCGTGGGCACCACCCCCGGATCGATGGCGACGGCGATGGTGACGCCGGATTCGTCGATCATGTGCGCGATGCGTTCGGCGGGGTAGTCCGGGTCCACCGGGACGAACGCCGCACCACACCGTGCGACGGCCCACACCGCCACCACCTGTTCGATCGAGCGCGGCAGCATCAGCGCAACGCGGTTGCCGACGCCGACCCCTTGTGCGAGCAGTCTGCGCGCGAGCCGATTCGATCGCTCGTGCAGAGCGCGGTAGGTCATCTCGACGTCGCCGCAGCGGACCGCGACCGTGCCGGAATCGGCTGTCAGGTCCAGCAAGTCCGGAAGGGTGAGCGGGTCCGCCGACGCAGGGCCGTCGAGCGGGATCAGCGCGTCGAGTTCGTCCTGGACGAGCAGCGGCAGGCTACCCACGGCCGCGTCGGCGTCCGCGCCCACGAATCCACCCAGGTAGTCGAGGAATCTCGCGTGGTGGCCGGCGAGTTCTTCTCGCTCGTACACGGCGGGGTTGCCCTCGAAGTCCACGCGGACGTTCTGCCCGGCCGCACCGGGATAGATCGCCACCGCGAGGTCGTCGACCGGACCGGCCGTGAGAACGTTCAATTCGCCGAGTACGTCACCCCACCACGTCTCGGTGTGAAACATCATGATGTTAACCATCGGCCCGAAGCCGCGGCCGACGCGCGACGTCGACCGCATGTCGTGGAGTATGTCTTCGTAGCGGAAACGCTGGTGCCGCAGCGCACCGGTGAGTTCCAGTTGGACACGACGCACCAGGTCGTGTGTGGTCCCGCGTGGATCCACCTCGATCCGGAGTGGAACGATGTTGGCCACGCTGCCACCCGAACGGCGCGCGCCCGCGGTGGTGCGGGCCGACACCGGAAGACTCAGCACGACATCCGAATTGCCCGTCATCCGCGCGAGGTATGCCGCGAACGCCGCGACCACGATCGGCACCTCGAACGAATTCCACTCCTGCGCCAGCGCTTTCAGATCGCCGACGACGACCGGGTCCATCACCTCGCTGGCGAGCAATGACACAGCCGACGGGGCGCTGTCCCGGTCGGTCAATCGGGACGGCTCGGGCAGGTCCTTCGTTCGTTCGGACCAGTACTCGCGGTCGATCTCGAAGCGGCGGGACCGCGGGTACGCATCTTCGGATTCGTACAGCTCCCGCAGCGGCACGGCCTTCGACACGGGAGCCTCCGTGCGATCCACCGCATGCGTGTACAGCTCGGCCACCCGGTTCATCAGCACCATGGCGCCGTAGCCGTCGAGGATCAGATGGTGCGCGAACGTGGTGAGGAAGTAGTGGTCGCCGCCGACGTGCAGCAGGGTCGCGGAGATCAGGCGATCCCGGTACACCGACATGGGCCTGCGGCGGCGCTCGTCCATCCACCGGTGTGCCTGGGCCACCGGGTCTTCGTGGGACCGCAAGTCGATGTACGCGAGTTCGTCGTCGATCGTCTCGTCCGCCAACTGGTACGGCTCACCCGCGTGGTCGACGATCCGCACCCCGGGTGACTCGATGTCGAACGAGCCCTGCTCGGACGCCCATTTCAACGCGCCGACATCCACCGGACCACGGAGCTCGACGTACTGCGCGACGAGTATGGGAACGTTCGGGTCCAACTGCTGCGCGAACCACAACCCCTTTTGGGCATGCGAGAGCGGGAAGGCACGCGAATCGAGTTCACCTGCAGCCTTACGCGGGAACCCCGAGCCCACTATCCGTCCCCCCGATCTACCACTTGCCGAACGGCCCGAACGCGGGCCGTATGCGTATAGGTGTTGCAGCGGAAATCGTTACCGTGACCCTACTCGCAGTCCCAGCACGTTCGCAGCGCTCACGTGGCGGTTACCGGCAGCATTCCCGCGCGTACTCGCAATACTGCATCCAACCACCTCCGAACAGGAACGTGAAAGCACATACCCTTACTCTTTGATGATCGGAACAGACACGGACAGAGGAGAATACGGCGTGCCGCAGGTCCACGAACTTCACCGGAAACGGGCGGCGGCAGCGGAAACTGCCGTCATGACACGATGAGCCGCCGTCCTGGGCAGCCCTCCCGAGACCGACAGTTCAGCTACGCGACCAGAAACCTCATCCTCGATAGCTAGGAGCAGAGTCGAATGGACGCGAAGTCGCCCAACAACTCCCACAGCGACGGTTCGACACCCGCTGAGGCACCGAAGGAACCGCGCCGCTCGACCGTGCGACGGCGGGTACTGATCGGTGTGGGCGTTGCCGCCGTCGCCGTCGTCGCATGGTTCGGGTTCTCTGCCTGGCAGGTCCAGCACAACCTCACCGGTGCGAGGGACAACGCGCAGCTCGCCAAGAATTCACTGCTCGACGGCAACACCGAGGGTGCCCAGCGGGCGGCGGCCGAAGCCCGGGAACGGGCCGCAGATGCCCGGGACAACCTGCATTCGGTCCCCTGGAGTTCCCTGGCGGCCGTCCCCGGGCTCGGAGCACCGTTCGAGTCGGCGCAGCAGATGTCCGATGTCGTGGTCGGGCTCACTCGTGACGTCCTCACTCCCGCGGTCGACGTCGGCGTCGCGTTGTCACCCAGGGATCTGATCGGCGAGGGCGGCAGCGTGCAACTCCAACCGTTGCGCGACGCCGCCCCGGCGTTGCAGGAAACGTCGACCGCAGCGCGGAACCTGGCCACCCAAGCGCACGGCATTCGCGGTGCCGGATACCTCGGACTGGTGGACGATGCGCGAACCGAACTGCAGAATCAGACCGACGACGTGGCGAAACTCCTGGAGAACACGACGATCGGCGCCAAAGTCCTTCCGGCGATGCTCGGCCTCGACGGACCTCGGAGCTACTTCCTCGCCTTTCAGACCAACGCGGAGGCACGCGGCACCGGCGGACTCGTCGGCGGCTACAGCGTCATCCGGGCCAGCGACGGAAAACTGGGCATCGAGAAGCTCGGCAAGAACACCGAAGTATCCTACGACAAGCAACCTCTCGATCTCGGCCCCGACTACAACAGCATGTACGGCAACTACAACCCCTCGGTCGACATCCGCAACAGCAACCTGAGCTCCCACTTCCCGTACGCAGGCAAGATCTGGCAATCGATGTGGGCGCAGGAGTCGGGCGAACAGGTAGACGGAGCAATCGCCACCGATCCTGTGGCACTGAGCTACATACTGTCCGCCGTCGGCCCGGTCACCCTGCCCGACGGCGAAGTCGTCGACGCCGGTAACGTCGTCGAACTCACCGAATCCACCGCCTACACCCGGTTCATCACCAACGAGGCCAACTACACCGAAGACAACGCCGAACGCAAGGAATACCTGCAGACCATCGCCGGCAAAGTCGTCGAGAAGATGACCGGCAAGATCGAATCACCTCAGCGACTGCTCGACGCGGTCGGTCGAGCCGCCGGGGAGCGCCGCATCGCCGTGTGGAGTTCCCACCCGGAAGAGCAGGCAATTCTCGCCGACACCACGCTGGGATACACGGTGCCCGAAGACCCCGCCCCCTACGCCGGCGTCGTGATCAACAACAACGGCGGAAACAAGCTGGACTACTACCTCGACCGCGAGATCGACTACACCGCCGCCGACTGCACGGGCGACACCCGCACGTCCGCAGTCACCGTGCGTCTGACCAACAACACCCCGGACACCAATTTTCCGCGCATCGTCGCAGGCACGTTCAAGGACAAGCCCCTGCCGTACGGCACCAACCTCGCCATGGTCTCGCTACTGTCGACCAACGGCGCGACCCTGACGAAAGCAAGCATCGACGGCAAGCAGTCGTTCGCCATTCAGGGTAATGAACTGGGCCACCCAGTCTTCACGGTGCCCGTCACCATCCCGAAGGGCGCAACCGTCGAACTGCGATACGAACTGAACGAGCCCACCACACCGGGTGAGGCACGGGTGCCGATCCAGCCGCTCGTCGACGATCCGAAAGTGACCGTCAATGCACCCGCGTGCGGCGGATGATCCCTCCGCTCGTGTCATGCACCAGCCGCGCACCAATCGAAGGAAAGCAATGAGCGAGCCGCAGGTTTCCGTGGTGATAGTGACCTACAACAGCGAGGCCGTCATCGGCGACTGCGTTCGCCCACTGTCCGGACGGGACGGAATCGAACTCATCGTGCTGGACAACGCATCCACGGATCGCACGCTGACAGTTCTCGCCGAGGAGGTGCCGGACGCCGTCGTAATTCGGAGCGAGGAGAACGTGGGGTTCGCCCGGGGAGTCAACCGTGCAGCACGCGATGCACGGGGACGAGCGATACTGCTGCTCAATCCCGATGCACGCATCTCCCCTCGAGACGTACTCGCGCTGGCGGCCATCTTCGACGAGTCGCCAGAGGCCGGGATCGTCGCACCCACGCTCAGTCAACCGGCCGGACGCCTCCAGATCCGCGAAGGCGGAATGAGACCCAACGTGGTCAGCGTGTTCAACCACTTCTCGGGCCTGTCGCGACTGTCGCACAGACATCCTCGGTTCGAAGGCCTGTATCTCCTCCATACCCACGATTTCGCAACGCGAGAGCTGGATTGGGTGTCCGGAGCATGCATGATGGTCCGCAAGCAGACATGGGACGAATTGGGCGGACTCACCGAAAGATGGTTCATGTATGCGGAGGACCTGGAGTTCTGTCTTCGCGCACGGCAACACGGCATGCGGATCATCATGAGTGCCGAGCAGTCGGGAACCCACGTCGTCGGAGGCAGTACAGGCCCCCACACGTCGACACGACCGAATCCTGCATGGGTGATCAATCTCTACGATCTGTACAAGTGGAAAATGGCGCGGAACCGTGTACAGAGCGTGGTGTGGAAGGCTTCCGTCGCCGCGGGCCTACTGTCGAGATCGGCGGCGTTCTACGTGAAATCGCTCGGCGCACCGGAACGATCGGTGCTGTGGCGGTCCGAGTCGCACAAGTTCCTCTGGTACACCCGTTCACTTCTCGCGCAATCCAGCAGAATCGACGAGGCCGCGGCATGACCCCTCCCAATCCGCGAATCCTCGTGCTCTGGGCCGATCGGGACTCGACGAATCTCGGCCTTCGCGCTCTGGCAGAGGGAACGGAGTCGATAGTCGAACGGAGGTGGCCGAACGCCGAATTGACATTCCACACTCAGGACAGCGACGATACCCCGCTCAGCAAGCGGAGCGTGCTCCGGGACATCTTCCGCTCACGCGGACCGATCAAGCGGGAACTCTCGCGATACGACGCGATTCTGGATACCGGCGCCGGCGACAGCTTCACGGACATCTACGGGCTTCGACGCCTCATCCTGATGGCTTATGTGCAGCGCGTCGCCGCACGGTTGCGAGTGCCGACCATTCTCATGCCCCAGACGATCGGCCCCTTCGACAGCAGGCTCGGTCGGATGATCGCGACGAGATCCCTCCAACGGGCCACCAGCGTGTTCGCCCGCGATCCTGTCAGTCTCGAGTATGCGAAACAGCTGGGACGGCAGTCGACGTCCGAGTCGACGGACCTGGTGTTCGCGCTGCCGCGTGCAGATCACGCCGGCGGTGTCGAGCGGGACGTGGTGATCAACGTCTCCGGGCTTCTCTGGCACGAAAACCCGCACGTCGACTACGAAAGCTATCGTCGATCCGTCACAGCGCTGATCGATGGGCTGCTCCAACGCGATCGCAGAGTCAGCCTCCTGGCACACGTCCTCGATTCGGCTGTGACAGACAACGATGTACCGGCAGTCCGAGAACTCGGCAGGCACTTCGGAGACTCGGTCGAGCTCCTCGTTCCGGACTCCCTGACATCGGTTCGCGGCATTCTCGCCACGGCCGACGTGGTCGTCGGTGCGCGCATGCACGCGTGCCTCAACTCCCTGTCCGTGGGTACGCCGGCGATTCCCTGGGCGTACTCGCGCAAGTTCGCACCGCTGATGAATGCGCTGGGGTGGAACCTGCACGTCGATCTGAGAACGACTGCGGATCCGGCTCGCGACACCCTCACGCTCATCGACTCGACGGACTTCACCGTGGCACGCAACCGGGTGCTGCAACTCCTTGTCGGGACCGATTCGAGGATGGACGAGCTCGGCGCCACCCTCGGTGACACAGTCATCCGTCAGACATGATCGATGTGGCCCTTGGTCACGACGGTGAAGGCTTGACGGAGGTCACCGGTGTGAAACAGCAACGATGTGGCAGTCAGTCGGAGAGCACGCACGCTCGCGACGGTCGTCAACAGCCAGCCCGCAACAGACGCCAGCGCCGCCCCCGAGCCGCCCAGAGCAGGTCCCAGAACGAACATCGATGCGACACTCAGGCCCAGCCCGGCAAGCTGCGCGGAGGTCATGAGGACACCTTTGTCCTGCGCCACAAGCATCTGGGATGCAACGTAGTTCACGGTGAGAAAGACTGATCCGCACAGACAGATCAGAGTGATCGATACCGAACCCCGGAAGCCCTCACCGAAGATGAGTGGAATGAGCACGGGCGTCGCGCATGCCAACACTGCGACAGGCACGACAGCGGTCAGGGCGGTGATTCGAATCGACAACGCCGACAGGCGCATGTTCGCCTCCCCTGCCGAGGCAGCGGCATCCCGGAACATTACGGACGCAATCGTGTGCCCCAGGGTCATCGGCAAGCTCGCAACTGTTATGGCGATGGCAAACAATCCCGCATCGTGAGCCCCGATCGCGACCACCGCGATGATCTGAGGAAGCGTATTCGCCGCCGTCTCCGCGGCTTGGCTCCCGGAGAAGGCAATGCTTTCTCGCGCCAGTGGACGAAGGCGGGATCTCGGTCCACGCGGCGATATACGCGTGAGGTACACCCCCATGAGGGTGGACAGAAGTGTGCTCGCAGCCGCACAGACGAGTACCCACGGCAGCGTCAGGCTTCCGAGAATCCATCCGAGGGCGACTCCGAATGTGAGCGCAACTGGTTGCGTCGATTGCAGGAGCGCGATAGCGCCGTATCGCCTGCCTCCGATCAACACACTCTGAAAGCACAGTGTTGCGATGAATCCGACGGAACAACCCATCCCGAGGACGAACGCCCTGGCACTGTCGGGATCGAGTTCGTTGACGACATACCGCTCGATCAGGAAGCCGACCGCCACTGCCACGGGTACCAGGAACGGCAGAACCACGTATACGGCACGCAGCGTCGCTTCCGGAGCGCCTGTCGACGCACGCCGACGCACGGCAAGAGGCAACCCCATCCCCAGAACTACCGGCGCGAGAATCATGGCGGCGAAGCAGGCGGAATAGAGTCCCCGCCCTGCGGGTCCCAACTCTCGCGCGATCACCGGAGCAGTGATCAGCGGGGAAAGCTGGACGATCAGCCGCGTCACCGCGATGATGCTCGGCGACTGGACTGCCGCCGAGATCTTCGTCCGCGCATCGCTACCGGCTACCATCGCCGGGCCCGTCGAAACGTTCCGGCCGTGGCACGCAGGGTTCTGACCGGCGATCGCAACGACAGCCGCCACAGGCGGAAGCCGCGATACCGGGGCGTCGGGTGTCCCGCCAGCCTGCTTCCCGCCAGACGTCCCAGCAGGGTGGCGCGCCGAACCACCTGGAACGGTTGCACAGCCGCAACATCGTCCGGGTCGACGGCGCGGACCGAGATCACGCCTTCCTGAGCGGCGCGCCGGATGACCTCCTCTCCTCGCCTTGTCCTCGCGATCAGAACGCTGAGCCCATCCTGATCGGTGAAGTCGGGGTAGCCCTTGGCGTCCGCTCGCCAGAAGTCACCGGCAGAGATATCCGCGCTTTCGCCGACGCCGTCCGGACACAGCTTGCAACGCTGCTGGACCGCCGGCCCGAGATGCTTCCCCCACGAGTCGTCATAGGTCGTCCGAACCGAGTTGCCGCGTACATCCTCCGCGTAGAAGTCGCCTGGCCAGCCATGCCCCCGATAACGCACCGCCGCCAACTCGGCGTCCTCGTCCACGCCGAGTCCGCGGATCAGGGAGTCGGTCGCGTGCTGACTGGGTACACCCGCGCAGAAGAAGGAAAGCAGTAGCGGAGGCTGTTGATCGCGGGACTTCGCAAGCGCCCTCAGCGCAGCTATCTCGCAGGGCTTCCCGACGACGGCTGACCCTGGATTGTCGATGTCGGCCACCGCCGCATTCGCGGTGGGTGCATACCGGGAACCGGCGGCCCGGACGACATCCGATCTCGTCCGAACCGCGCTCGATTCGGTCCTCTCGGGACCCGATTCCGAGGCGGCAGCGACAACGACACTGTCGATCTGCCCGGTGGCGAGCAACCATTCGTTGAGAGCCGTGAGGGTGCCGCCACTGCTTCCCTTGAATCGGATGTCCTCGTCAAGGGCGTAAGCCTCCCAGATCGACACGATCGGGCCCAGGAAATCGTGACGGGTGGCATCTACTGGGCGCTGTGCCGTCACGGAAATACCGGGACACGACCTGCGGAACTCCACCAAGGCCGTCGGGTCGGTTTCCGAAGACTCGGACGAGCTCACCCGGGGACGGATGAATCCGTCGTCTACCAGTGCCAGGGCAACGTCCTTGTCGAGCAGCGCACATGCCCCACAACCGGAACAGTTTCCGCATTGCACAACCTCCGCGATCTCGACGTGCAGGAGGTTCCGGTGCATGAGTCAGAGGCCCTTCATCGCAGGGGATGCTGCCGCGGAGCTGTCGTCGTGCCCGCATGCCGCGGAATCCCCGGCGACGTTCGTCCCCTCGTCCGCGCCCGTCAGCGGGCGGATCAGCGACGCCATGATGATCCAGGTGACGCTGAACCAGAACATACTGGTCATCGTTGCCGCCGCGGCAAACGTCACCACCACCGCGTAGGCAATCGGTCTTCTCTGCCACGGCACGTGGCGCAACATCGTGACGACGAGCCCCACCAACAACAGCAAACCGACGATGCCCACGTCGTAGAGTATTTGCACTGGAAGCATGATGATGTGCCCGGAAACTCCGGGCGAGCCCGGCTGGTCGTGACGCAGACTGAATGTGTTGGTGCCGTTGCCCAGCCAAAGGTGCACTCCGTGCATGTCTTCGGCGGCAGCCTTCGCTACCTCGATCCTGAAACCGATGTTTCCACCCTGAAAGTCGATGTCACCCAACTTCCCCGACGGCTCGAGTGCATCCGCAGTGGAGGACGGCGCCGTCGCTGCAGGTTCCGCCCGCCCGACACCCTCACCGAAGGCGGGAAGGAAGGTTGCGGTGCCGTAGCCAACAGCAATCCCCACGATCACGAGCACCGGGCCGAACCACAGCCCTGTGCGTGGCTCATCGTTCTGATACGAACGCACCACTTCGTACGCGAGGTAGACGATCAGACCTACGACCAGGCAGAAGACGGCCGTGCGCGTCTGTGAACCGATCACTCCCAGGGGCACCGCGACGGCAGCGGCGAGCATCCAGATTCGGTTGCGCCCCTTTCGCGCCACGAGGAGAAGAGTCCACAGCACCAGGATCGCCGCATAGATGTTGGCTTCCTGCGACGTCATGCGCGCGACGTAGAGCTGGTACATCCCGTCGAAATCCGTACCGGGTGTGAAGCCGCCATGCGACACGTTGGCGACGATGAACGCGGCGAAACCTGCCAGTCCCCATGGAACGACCCACCGTATGCCGGTGTTCTCGGCCCATATCGCGCGCGTGCCGAGCGAGATGAGTCCCGCGAGCAGCAGGAGATCGATGACCAGCCAGACAAGGATCGATACACTCTTCCCGAGGCTCGGCGAGAACATCAGCGTGGCGAAGAAATTCCACGCGATGAACGCACCGAAGACGAGCACCACCGGATGTGTCAGGGCGCGGAAGAGGTCGGTCCTGGACCGTGCCCACGCAGTCAGCCACCCGACGAGGAGCAGCGGGACCACCTGCTCGACGCGGACGTTGTAACCGGCTATCGCCACACCGTAATGGCCGAGGAAGGAGGAGACGACGACAGCGACCACCAGCGCGAGGGTCACCAACTCGTGCCTGTCGCGCTCGTGGACGAGAGTGCGCCAACCGGCGACACGTCGAGGTTCAGTGGACTGCGCAATCATCAATCAAGGTCCTTGGAGATTTGTCGAACAACTCAACGAGGATCAGCCGATCGCCGCGAGGAGAGACTCTTCGTAACGTTGGCAGACATCTTCCCAGGTGTAGTAGTCGTACGCCCGTTGAAGTGCTCGATCTCGCATCACCTGCTGGCCCGCCGAGTCGGCGATGACGTCCATCACCGTGGTGACGATCTCCGAGGGTTCCGCCGCGACAAATCTTCCTGCGTCACCGAGTACCTCGCGGTTGTACACGGTGTCCCGGGCGACGATGGGTGCTTGGCACGCCATGGCCTGAACCAACGCCGGGTTCGTTCCACCCACACTGTGACCGTGAAAGTAGGCTCCGGCGTTCTGCCATAGTGAGAACAGTTTTCGGTCGTCGCTGACGTGGCCCATCCACGTGATCCGTTCGTTTCGATGGGCCAGGGCGCGCACCTGCTCATCCAACTCGCCGCCGTACCCAGATGATCCGACGATGACGACGTCGCGATCGCGACTCAGGACCTCCGCGGCTTCGAAGAACTCGACCACGGTGTTCTCCGGCACGAACCGTGCCACCATCAGTACGTACTTCTTCGGAGTCAGTCCCTCGACGGGAGGAAGCGGAGCAACGAAGTCGCCTCCGTACGGGATGAAATCGCCCTCACGGTGGAAGTCGTTTTCCCACCGACGCTTGATTTCCAGGGAATCGACGACCAAGCGCGTCGCGTAACGCGCCGTGAGGGAGGCGCCCGTGCGAAACACCTTCCTGGCGCCCTTACCCCACTTTGCGCGCTCCCATTCGATCCCGTCCACGTTGACGACAGTGGGAATTCCCCGCGACTTCAGCGCAGGTAGCCAGAACCCGTTCGCCACGTTCAAGACAAGGGCAACGTCGGGCTTCTTCACCGCCGCGTCCAGGCATGACGTCAGCCCGTAGGACAGCGTGCTGAGAGAGCGCGATTCGAACCCGATCGTGTTGCGGACAACGACTCTCCGGTCGCGAGCCGGGTCGGCAGGGACCGTGGCGCCCGGGCGTGAATAGACGGTGACGTCCCACCCTTTCTCCACAAGGCACGGGGCGAGACGCCGGATCAGGGTTTCAAAGCCACCATAGTAGCTCGGATAGCCCCTCGTACCGATGATTGCAACCGAACGGCGCACTGACGTCATTGAAACTCCTGCTCTTCCTGTCGAAACCACACTGCTTACAAACAAGCGGTCGGGATTACGTGCTGTCGGCGAGTTCCGCGATGGCAGTCCTGATGGTTTCCACGGTGAAGTCCCAGTCCCCCGTTATTCGACATTCCGCTCCCGGCAGCGTGGTATGTCCCCGCTCACGCCTGGCTGGGGCCAACAACTCGGTGATCGCGTTCGAGATCGCCGAGACGTCGTTCGGATCGACATACGCTGCAGCTTCGCCGAGATTCTCCCGGAAGACCGGTATGTCGCTCGCGAGAACTGGCGCGCCGAAGTACGCCGCCTCCACCGGCGGCAGCCCGTATCCCTCACCGAGGGAGAGGAAACAGAAGAGCGCGCAGTTCTCGTACAGCCACCGCAACTCGTCATCCGGCGCGAACTCGACGAACATGACTGCACCGGTGGCCACCCCCGACCTGACCACACCGGACTCCGAGAAACGGCCCGATCTCTGACCGACGACGACGAGGGGAAAGCGCTCTGAGATTGCACCTGATTCGATCGCGGCGGCGATGGTGTTCTCCAGATTCTTGCGAACATTCAGTCGGCCCACGGTCAGCAGGAACGCGTGGGGCTTCAATCCGAACCGTGGCTTTCGCGCAGGAGCGGTCAGAAGTGTTGTCGACAGCCCCAGGCCCGTCACAGCCACCTCCGACGAGAGGGAGTTGTGCGCGACCACGCGCTTCGCCTCGTGTTGCGTAGTGGTCATGACGAGGCCGGTGCGTTTCGCGAGGATCGGTATCGCCGAGAGGTAAAGCCGCTCGATCTTCGTGAACCACTCGGGGTTGCTCTGGAAGAGAACGTCATGAACGAGAACCGCAGCGCTCGAGGTCGGTGCACCGAAATTCTGCAGAAAGATGGCGTCGAAATCGCGCCCCGACTTGAGGTAGAGGGGAAGCTCGATCGCGTTGATTGCCGGATGCCGTCTCATTCGCGTCGAAATACGCTCGACTCCCGCAGGCAACTCGGCATCGGAGTCGCTCCACTTGGACGGAATCGCAAGGACAAGTTCGTCGTCGGGAAACGCCGACCGCCATCCGCCGACGATCTCCCGCAACACGAGCCGGTTCGAATACGGGCCGTCGACCCACCAGTACGCGTCGACCAGTATTCGCATTACCCGATCACCAGCCTTCCCGTGTCGATCTGCCTCGAAACACATCTCGAGGTGGGCACCGCATCATTGACGTCGTCGTGGATCAATACGCACCGTCACCACGCACGACCGCCTTCAGGGTCTTGGCGATGATCAGCATGTCGCCGACCATCGACCAGTTCTCGACGTAGGACAGGTCGAGACGCACCGAGTCCTCCCACGAGAGGTCCGAGCGCCCACTGACCTGCCACAGGCCGGTGACACCCGGCCGCACCAGGAGCCGGCGGTGCACCTCGTTCTCGTACGACTCGACCTCGACACGCAGCGGAGGTCTCGGTCCCACCACACTCATTTCTCTTCGCAGCACGTTGATGAACTGTGGCAATTCGTCGATGCTGAACTTGCGCATGACGCGGCCCACACGGGTGACACGCGGGTCGTCTCGCAGTTTGAACAGCACGCCGGCGCCCTCGTTGGGGCCGCTCAAGGTGACACGGTGCCGGTCTGCCTCGTCCACCATCGACCGAAACTTCAGCATCGGGAACGGTGTGCCGTCCAATCCCATTCGCTCGGACTTGTAGAACACGGGACCCCGGCTCGTCAGCTTGACGGCGGCGGCCGCGAACAGCATGAGGGGACTGACCAGTACGAGCGCGACGATCGCAAAGATCAGATCGAACGACGTCTTCCCGAATCGCTTGGCGCCGTGATAGCGCGGCTTCTCCACGTGGATCAGGGGCAGCCCCGCGACTGGCCGCATCTCGAGGCGTGGCCCGGAAACATCCATCATTCCGGGAGCAACCACCATGTCGACGTTCAACTGCTCGAGATCCCACACCATTTCGCGAAGCCCGTGATGGCCGAGGTGCTCGGTCGCCGTGACCGCGACGGTATCGGCTCCGGATCGCTCGATCGCGTCGACGACGTCGTGTTCGTCGCCGAGAATGGGTATCCGCCGTCCGTCCACGGTGATCGTGTCCTCGGTCGCCCGATGGTGCGCCGGGATGCAGACCCCGACCACGTTGTATCCGTCCGCTGTGCCACGGTCGAACGTCCGAGCGAGGTTGCGCACGGAGTGTTCGGCTCCGACGACGAGGACGGACGTCTGGCACAGACCGCGGGCACGCTTGCGGGCGAGGACGCGGCGCCACATCCACCGGGTCAGCAGGAGACCGAGCAGGCCCGTGGGGAATGCGATCGCCAGGTACAAGCGTGCCAATTCCACGTGCAGAAGGAGTGCCGCGATCGCGATGAGCCCGAACAGTCGTAGCGTCGCGGTGGCGATGCGCCGATACTCCTCCGGGCCGCTCCCAACCACTCGTGGGGATCGCACGTGGAAGACGGCGAGAATGCCGAGCCACGAGGTCACGAGGGCGACGGAGATCAGCCCGTAGCTCACATTGCTCAGCGTGCGCGAATCGACGAGGGTCCCGTAGCCGCCGAAGCGCACCCATTGGGCCAGAGCGACCGCTGCCACGACGACGAGCGTGTCGGTGAGGAGGATTCGCCTCAGGTACACGGCGAGCCAGTGTCGCCGTGCGACACCGCGCTGCGCAGGTACTGCCGCAACGCCGTGTACAACCGACGCTCGCTCCACAGTCGAGTTGAACGTCGCCATGCATCCCCTCCACTGTCGAACCGATCGCCGGCAGAGTGATGGTCGAGTCGGCCGTATCGCGACAGCGGATTTCAGGACGTACAACAGTGCCGCCGTCACCCATGGCGCAACGCCTTGCGTGCCGTGCGGCCTTTACACGAAGGCGACTACTGTCCTACGAGTAACGATCCAAACTGCCCCGAGCACCGCCATGTGGCTGGACGACATCGAACATTCACAACGAGTGTCGAACCTAGCAGCGCAATTCGGTTCTGTCGCATCTTCACAGCCGGCATCAGACCGTGCGGTCTGCAATAAACCCTCACTGAGCAGCGGTTATCTACTCGCATAATTGGTTTGGACACAGGCTATTTCGACAAACTGACCACAAGTGCTGAGGCGGAACGATTTTCGACCGATCGAGTCTGCGCCGGGACTCCTGGACGCAGCCGTGGTGCGGACAAAGGCCCTCAATGCGTACTCGAAGTCGGCTGCCTTCAGACATATTCGATCGCGCCGCCGCGAATGGGTGCAACATTCCGAGCCGGTGACGTATTCAAGTGAAAGTTCCGAGGATTAGGCGCCGTTATCGAGCCACCGGCGTCCGTGCGATCCGCGACCGCACGCGGGCGGTGACCTGCCAGATCCGGGTGGTGTCGAGGACGCTGATGCACGGCACTCCGAGTGCGCGGGCGCGCTGGACGGTATCCGATTCCTTCGCGGAGCAGCGTCCGTCCAGGATGTCCTCGGTGACGATGACGCAGAGCACGTCCCCCTCGAATTCACGGATCGGTTCCAGGCCGTGGAGTGCCACCCATTGCCGGACCATCGCCCACTGCGACACGTCGTTGTAGCGGGTGGGATTACCGACGAACAACACGCGACGAGACCGACGGGCTCGGGCGACCTCGATGCTGGAGATGGGTGACATGACGAAGATTCCTGTCCACGTGAACGGCTGATCCCGGTACGAGACAACTCTCCCGCGCCCAGCCGTTGACGTCTGTCCTCCGATCGTGTCGCGCATCGGATGAATCCCGATTCCCCCGATCGGAGGACACCCCCGCAGGTGAGTGGGAAAGTGTGCTCGGACGCGCAGCCGCACTCACGTGGGAGGTTCGATGATCACGGTTCTGTGCTGTCGCGGCATCGGTGAGGATCTCGACGTCAACATGCTCACCAACACCACACAACTCCTGGATCCCGCACGGTTCGTCGTCAAGCAGGTCCCGTGGGAAGCAAGTTACGGACCGGTGCCCGATCCGGGTGGATCAGCGTTCGACAAGGCGCTGTCCGAAGGACGGACACTGCTGTTGCAGATGATCGCCGACGACCCGAATCCCGTTGTTCTGCTCGGCTACTCGGGAGGCGCTGCGCTCGCCGGCAACGTGGCGGCCGAGGTGGGACGGGGGCAGCACCCCACCCTGGACGTGCGCGGGGTCGGACTGATCGCCGATCCGCTGCGGCCTGCATCTCCGGACCTGCCGGGCTGGGGCATTGCGGGTCAACGCCCGATCACGGGGATGCCCGTGTGGCAGATCGCCGACCCGCTGGACGCCATCTGCTGCTGTCCGGGCAACTCGCCGCTGCGGACGTTCGCGGACCAGTCGGCGGCCTTCTCACTCGCCGACCCAGCGGCATGGGTGGCGGACCTCCTCGATCGGCTCCGCACCAGAAGGTGGCAGGCGGTGATCCTGAACTGGTGGCGCCCCTGGACGGTGTGGCAGCAGTACTCCGAGGCCATCGACGACGTGAACGGTTACCTGTTCCGGGGCGACCACACCAGTTACTGGGTGCGCATCGCCCCGGGCACCGACCGCACCTACTGCGAGCTGCTCGCCGATCGCGTCAGCGGCATTTCGGACTGATCCCCCGCTCGACGCCCGCCAGTCATCACACTCCCCTCCGTCGTTCTCGGATCGGCAGTTGATCGATGAGGTCCGCGGCATGAACGGCACCGTCATGGGCGCGGATCCGCGCTCCCAGAATTGCCGCGGTCACCCTGTGCGGTCCGGCTACGAGCATCTCGCCGACCGCCGACCGGATGCGCTCGGGCGCGGCCGTCTTGCGAAGGCACCGGGCGACGCCGCGCTGCTCCAGACTGCGGCCGATCATCTTCTGATCGAGCGCCGGGTGAATCGGCATTATGACCAGGGGCAGGTCGTGCGCAAGGGCGCGCATAGTGGTGTCGTGACCGCCGTGCCCGATCACGAGCGTGGCGGTCGGCAGGATCTTGTCGTGTGGAACGTAGCCGTGCACTTCGGTGTTCGGGCCCGCCGTGAAGGTCGCCGGGTCGACGGACGGTCCGGTAGTGACAACGGTATGAGCGGACAGTCCGGCGACAGCCTCGAGGATGTTCTGCAGGGCCCGGTGTTGCCCGCCGAAGTTGAGGCTGCTGAGGCTGACCAGGATCAGCGGATCGCGTTCGGACACGGGTGTCAACGTGGACGGCATCGGATGTCGCACCACCCCGGTGTAGTGGACGGAGGCGGGCAGGTTTCGGCTGGAGGCCGGATCGAGGTCCTTCTCGGTCGTCACCAGCGCCAGGTCCGACGACATCCACAGCCTCAGTGGCCGCTGACCTTTCAGACGGGCCATCACGGGCGTCGTACCACGTGTCACGCCTCGATACATGAACTCGTAGTAGGTGTGCACCAGCGTCACACGCGTCAGGTGCGCGTCGTCGGCGGCCTGCAGGGCTCCATACAGAAAGCAATCGATCACCACCACGTCGGTCGGCTCGCGCGCGACGGTGTCGAGCAGATCGATTCCGGGCCCGGCGTCGGTGAAGACAGCAAGCGATTGGTACACGCCGGCGATACCGGGATGTCTGGTGGTCGACTGCCAGGATCGTGCGTGGGTGTAGGGCGTGAACGGGAAACCGTGACTTTCGATCCGCCGGCGTTGCTGGGCGTGTCCGAGAAATCGGACCTGGTGACCGCGGTTGCGTGCCTCCGTCGCGATACCGAGAGCGGGTGGCACGTTGCCGCCGCCGTCCCAGGTCACGAACAGGATGCGTGCCATGCGGTGCCTCCAGGGGGCTCGGGGTCGGGCCTGATGGGTGCGCTCGGCCGACAGAGTGTGCGGGGAATCGTCACCTGCGGCTCAGCCCTCCGCGGCCTTACGCGCTGCCCTCTTGGCCCACGCGTTGCGCACCAGCGACAGCGGGGTCGGCGGAACCCAGCCCAGCTGGACCGCCTGACCGAGGTCGTCCCGGGTTGCCCAATGCTCGACGACGCGGCCGTCTTCGACGCGCAACCAGTGCGACTGCGTGACCGCGAGCACTCGCCCCGTCGGCGCGAACACCTGGTCGATCGATCCGCGCTCGTCGTAGACGACGAAGGGGCCGGTGTGCCTGCCCTTCATGGTCGTGTAGACGACGGCAAGGTCACCCTCGACCACGACGTCCTCGATGTCGAACCGCAGCTCGGAGAAGGCGGAGCGTAGCCATACGGCGGTGGCGTAGAACGCGTCGGCTCCGCGTCCTCGCGTCCGCGGGGGTTCGGTCGCACTCTCCCGGTTGAATGCGTCCGGATGGACGACGGCGTCGAAATCTGCGCGGCTTCCGTTCGCCATGAGCTCGATCGACCGAACAGCGAGGGACTTCACGTGGTCCGACGGGACCGGTTCCTCCACGTTCACGGTGCACTCCGCAACAGTCGGTTGGAACTCTCAGTATTCGACCGTTGTCGCCTCGAAGTCAACGACCACGTGCCGGTCGATCGGGTGCGGGATTTGCGCGCGCCTCAGCAAATCCGCGGTCGACGGCGGTACCGTCGGGGAGGTGATGGGACTGCCTGATGCGATCTCGGCCTGCTTGTTCGATCTCGACGGTGTGCTCACGGCAACGGCGGTACTGCACCGGAAGGCGTGGAAACGCACATTCGACGAGTTCCTGAAGCACCGGGAGGGCGCGAACTTCCACCCGTTCACCGATCAGGACTACTACGACTACGTCGACGGACGCCCCCGCGCCGACGGGGTCCGGACCTTCCTCACCTCCCGCAGCATCACGTTGCCGGAGGGGTCGCCGGACGACCCGCCCGGCGCCGAGACCGTGAACGGCGTCGGGAACAGCAAGAACCGGCTGCTGCTGAAGGTCATCGACGAGGAGGGTCCCACCCCCTACCCCGGTTCGGTCCGCTACATCAGCGCGGCCTACGACGCCGGCCTGAAGATCGCTGTGGTCACCTCCTCCGCGAACGGGAAGGCCGTACTCGACGCCGCCGACCTCAGCCGCTACGTCCACGTCCGCATCGACGGAGTGGTAATCCGGGAACAGGGTCTCCGCGGAAAACCGGCACCGGATTCCTATCTCGCGGCCGCCCGCGCACTCAACGTGCACCCCGACCAGGCCGCCGTGTTCGAGGACGCCCTGTCCGGGGTGGAATCGGGGCGCGCAGGCGAATTCGGATACGTCGTCGGGGTGAACCGGGGCGATCAGGCCGACGCGCTTCGTCAGCACGGCGCCGACGTGGTGGTGAACGACCTGGCCGAACTCCTCGAGAGGTGAGCATGGACGACAAGGGCTACGAGATCTCGCCGTGGCAGCTCAAATGGCGCGGACTGGATCTGGAGGCACTGCACGCCACCGAATCCACCTTCGCACTGTCCAACGGGCACATCGGGATTCGTGGCACGTTCGAGGAGGGTGAACCGCGCGGTCTGCCCGGCACCTACCTCAACGGGTTCTACGAGCAACGCCCCCTGCCGTATGCCGAGGCCGGCTACGGCTACCCCGAGGACGGGCAGACCGTCGTCAACGTGACCGACGGCAGCATCATCCGCCTGCTCGTGGAAGACGAGCCGATGGACATGCGGTACGGCAGCGCACCGGCGCACGAGCGAGTCCTCGACTTCCGCTCGGGGACGCTGCGCCGCACGACCGAATGGACGTCGCCGACCGGACGCCGGGTCCGTATCCATTCGGAACGGCTCGTCTCCTTCACCTCGCGCGCGGTCGCCGCCATCCACTACGAGGTCGAGCCACTCGACGGCGACATCGAACTCGTCCTGCAGTCGGATCTGCTCGCCAACGAACAGATCCCGGCCCGCACGGACGACCCGAGAGTGGCGGCCGCCCTGGACCGTCCGCTGGTGCCCGATTTCGCCGCCGCCCACGACTTCCGCGCGGTACTCGCCCACCACACGAGAGCCTCGGGACTGCGGATGGCCGCGGGTATGGACCACGAGGTCGACTACCCCGCCAACGGGCGGTGCAGCATCGAGACGGAGGAGGATCTGGCCCGCCTCACCGTGGCGGTCGACGTTCCGCAAGGTGAACGCCTGAAGGTGACGAAGTACCTGGCCTACGGGTGGTCGGCGCAACGATCGACTCCGGCCCTGCGCGGCCAGGTGGAGGGGGCGCTCGCCGGAGCGCTCGAAACCGGCTGGGAAACCCTGCTGAAACGGCAGCGCGAGTACCTCGACGTTTTCTGGGCGACGGCGGACGTCGAGATCGACGGCGACGCAGAACTTCAGCAGGCGGTGCGGTTCGCGCTGTTCCACGTGCTGCAGGCGGGTGCTCGCGGTGAGACACGCGCGATCCCGGCGAAAGGCCTGACCGGGCCCGGCTACGACGGGCACGCGTTCTGGGACACCGAGACGTTCGTGCTCCCCCTGCTCACATACACGGTTCCGGACTCGGCACGCGACGCACTGCGCTGGCGGCATTCCACACTTGACAAGGCGAAGAACCGCGCGGTGCAGCTGGGGCAGGCCGGCGCCGTGTTCCCGTGGCGCTCGATCAACGGCGAAGAATGCTCCGGCTATTGGCCCGCGGGAACCGCGGCCTTCCATGTGGGAGCCGACGTCGCCGCCGCCACGTCCCGGTACCTGGCCGCCACCGGGGACGAGGATTTCGAAGCCGAATGCGGCGTCGAACTGCTCGTGGAGACCGCCCGGCTGTGGACTTCTCTCGGCCATCACGATGCGCAGGGCGAGTTCCGAATCGACGGCGTCACCGGACCGGACGAGTACACGGCCGTTGCCGACAACAACGTGTTCACCAATCTCATGGCGCAGAAGAATCTGCACGACGCCGCGGTCGCGTGCGAGAAACGTCCCGGGCTGGCGCGCGAACTCGGCGTCGACGACGAAGAAGCGGCACTGTGGCGCGATGCCGCCGAGCACATGCGCATACCGTTCGACGACGCACTCGGCGTGCACCAGCAATCCGACGCCTTCACGCACCACGACGAGTGGGACTTCGAAGGCACACCGCCCGAGCACTATCCGCTGCTGCTCCATTACCCGTACTTCGACCTCTACCGCAAGCAGGTGGTGAAGCAGGCCGACCTGGTGCTGGCAATGTATCTGCGGGGTGATGCCTTCACCGACGAACAGAAGATCGCCAATTTCGCCTACTACGAGGCCCTTACCGTTCGGGACTCGTCCCTGTCGGCGTGCGTGCAGTCCGTGATGGCCGCCGAGGTCGGTCAACTCCAACTCGCCTACGACTACCTCGCCGAGGCCGCTCTGACCGACCTCCACGACCTCCACTCCAACGTGGAGAACGGTTTGCACATCGCATCACTCGCCGGGACGTGGATGGCGTGTGTGGCAGGATTCGGCGGCATGCGCGACCACGACGGCGACATCTCCTTCGCACCGCGGATACCACCACAGCTGGTCAACCTGTCCTTCCGGATGACGGTGCGGGGCAGCCAGATCCACGTGGACATCCGCGCCAGAACCGCAACCTACCGCCTGCTGTCCGGCGAACCGGTCGAGCTCGCTCATCACGGAAACCGGTTCACTCTCGACACCTTCCCGGTGACACGACCGATCCCGGATCCGCCGAACACCACCCCCGTACGGCAACCGTACGGGCGGGCACCCGTCCGTCGGGGCTGATATCTGACCATAGGAGGGGAACTGGTCTGCGCGTCGGCAGCCTTGGGATCGTACCGACGCGCCACTCTCCCATGCTGCGGGGCCGAAGCGGCCCTCGGACGAGACGAGTGGAGTCTCGGTTCAATTTTGTGCACTGGAACGCGTTGAACCGGGTGAGCGACCCCTCCGGCAGGGTCCCGAAAAACCCGCAAACCCGTCCACGTCCACCTCCGCGCCGCACCACGGGTGACGGACGAGTCGGTGGCCAGTTGATCCGTGAGTCTTTCGGCGCAAACCCGGTCCTTCAGGTCCGGGATAGCCGATCTGGATTTGTCGGACCGTGGGGCTAGTGTCTTCGGTCATGGCGGGGAGGGCGGTGAAGCGGGCGTTCAAGTACCGTTTCTATCCGACTGCGGTGCAGGCGGAACAGCTTGCTCGGACGTTCGGGTGCACCCGGTATGTCTACAACCGGGCGTTGGCCGAGCGGTCCCGGGCGTGGTCGCAGGAGCAGCGGCGGGTGACCTATGCGGATACCTCGAAGATGCTCACCGGATGGAAGCGGGATGCTGAGACGGAGTGGTTGGCGGAGCCGTCGAAGGGGCCGTTGCAGGAGTCGCTGCGGCAGTTGCAGGGTGCGTTCGAGAGGTTCTGGCGCGGGCAAGCCCGCTACCCGCAATTCAAGAAGAAGGGGCAGTCGAAGGATTCGGCGACCTACTTCGCGAACTGCTTCACCTACCGTAGCGGGCAGGTCCGGTTGGCCAAGCAGTCCGAACCCCTGGATATTCGGTGGTCGAGGCCGCTACCGGACGGGGCTGTGCCGTCGCAGGTGACGGTCTCGCGCAATGCTCGCGGTCAGTACCACATTTCGATCCTCGTCGAGGACACCATTCCCGAACTCGAGTCGACCGATCGGGTGGTCGGGCTCGACGCCGGGATCACCAGCCTGTACACGCTCTCGACGGGGGAGAAGATCACCAACCCGCGTCATGAGCGCACGGATCGTGAGCGGCTGGCGAAGGCGCAACGGGTGCTCGCCAAGAGGCGGAAGGGGTCGCGTAACCGGGCCAAGGCCCGACTGAAGGTCGCGAAGATCTATGGTCGGATTGCCGATCGGCGGCGCGATTATCTGCACACACTCTCCACTCGACTGGTGCGCGAAAATCAAGTGATCGCCATCGAGGATCTGAGCGTGCGGAACATGGTCAAGAATCGGTCGTTGTCTCGGGCGATCTCGGATGCGAGTTGGTCCGAGTTCCGAACTATGCTCGAGTACAAGGCCGACTGGTACGGGCGCCGGGTGGTGGCGATCGACTGGTTCTATCCGTCGTCGAAGACCTGCTCGGCGTGCGGGGAGGTCGCGTCGACGATGCCACTGAACGTGCGGGAGTGGACGTGCCGATGCGGCGCCGTCCACGACCGGGATGTGAACGCGGCGAAGAACATTTTGGCCGTCGGACTGACGGTGACAGCCTGCGGAGACGGTGTGAGACCACCTCGCACATGACGTGTGGGGAGGCGACTGTCGGTGAAACAGGAACCTCGGGACGCGAGTCCCGAGGGGAATCTCGGTCGTTCACGGCCGAGAGGACGTCAAAGGCGTTCAGCCCGGCGGGGGGCCACCACGGCCGGCCGTCGAGGGTCAGCCCGGACGCGGACGCCTGCACCCGCGGCACCGGCGGCGGCGCCTGCGCCGGTTCGGCCGTTCCGCACCCGGCCAGCCCGAACAGCGCGGCCACAAGCAGCAGCGCCGTCGTGCGACGTCCCGTCATGCGTGTCAGGGTGCCAGGTTCTCGTCTCCGCGGCACACCGAATCCCCCGTGTGCGAGAGTGGTCGGGTTCCGAATCCGGCGCGGGAAGGACACGTGCGATGAGCCCTGTGGTGACGATCGACGAGTTGGCGGTGCTGGTGCGCAGCGACGCTCCCCCGGTCCTGCTGGACGTGCGGTGGGCCCTCGGCGACACCGAGGGCAGGCAGCACTATCTCGACGCGCACATTCCCGGGGCCGTGTTCGTCGACCTCGACACCGAACTCGCCGCACTGGGACGCCCGGAACTCGGCAGGCATCCGCTACCGGCGGTGACGGACCTCCAGGACGCCGCGCGCCGGTGGGGTGTCCGGGCGGACAGCACGGTCGTGGTCTACGACGCGACGGGGAACCTCGCCGCCGCGCGGGCATGGTGGCTGCTGCGCTGGGCGGGCGTCGCCGACGTGAGCATGCTCGACGGCGGCCTCGGCGCGTGGACGTCGGCGGGCCGGCCCGTCCGATCCGGCGACGAACAGGCGCGAGTCCCCGGCGACGTCGTGCTCACCGCGGGCCACCTGGCGACGCTGACCGCGGACGAGGCGGCCGAATTCGCCGCCCGCGGTCACCTTCTCGATGCCCGCGCCGCCGAGCGGTATTCGGGAGCGACCGAACCCGTCGACCCCCGCGCCGGGCACATTCCCGGTGCCCACAGCGCCCCGACGTCCGAGAACCTCGGACCCGACGGCCGGTTCGCGCCCGCCGAGGCGCTGCGCGCACGGTTCGCCGCGGTGGGTGCCGAGCCCGGACGTCCGGTCGGCGTCTACTGCGGATCGGGTGTGACGGCGGCCCATCAGGTCGCGGCCCTCGCGCTCGCGGGCATCGACGCCGCCCTGTACCCGGGGTCCTGGTCGCAGTGGTCGTCCGATCCCGGACGTCCGGTCGCCACCGGCCCCGACCCGCGGTAGCGGCGGATCACCCCGCCCGGCCCGCCGCCTCCACGTCGTGCGCCGGGTAGGCGTGGATGAGGGCGGTGCTCAGCTTCGGCACCGCGTGGGTCAGCGTGTGTTCCGCGGTGTGCGCGACGCGGTGTGCGTCGCTGAGGCTGGTCGAGGGGTCGACGTCGAGTTCGGCGTCCGCGTGCAGGCGGTGCCCGATCCAGCGCATCTTCACGCTCCGCACCCCGACCACTCCCGGTTCGGCGGCGAGGGCCTGTTCGGCGGCGTCGACGAGTCCGGGGTCGACGCCGTCCATCAGCCGCCGGAACACGTCGCGGGCGGCGGTCCGCAGCACCAGCAGGATCGCGGCCGTGATCACCAGACCCACCACGGGATCGGCGAGGGGAATACCGGCCGCGACACCACCGGCGCCCAATACCACGGCGAGAGAGGTGAATCCGTCGGTGCGCGCGTGCAGTCCGTCGGCCATGAGGGCCGCGGAGCCGATCCGGCGGCCGATCCGGATGCGGTACAGCGCCACCCACTCGTTGCCGGCGAAACCGATGATTCCCGCGACCGCCACCCACCCGAGATGCTGGATGGGCACGGGATCGAGCAGGCGCCGGGTGGCCTCCACGCCCGCGACGACCGCGGACAACGCGATCATCACCACGACGAACAACCCGGCGAGGTCTTCGGCCCGGCCGTAGCCGTACGTGAACCGCCGCGTGGCGGCCCGCCGTCCGAGGGCGAACGCGATCCACAGCGGGACCGCCGTCAGCGCATCCGAGAAGTTGTGGACCGTGTCGGCGGCGAGCGCGACCGAACCGGACAGCACCACCACGACCACCTGGGCCAGGGCGGTGACACCCAGCACCACCAGGCTGATCTTCACCGCCCGGATGCCGATCTCGCTGGCCTCGAGCGCGTCGTCGACGCTGTCCGCGGAGTCGTGGCTGTGCGGGGCGAAGATCTCGCGGATCGCCCCGCGGACGCCGCCCGAATGCCCGTGCCCGTGTCCGTGGCTGTGGCCGTGACCGTGGCCGTGGCCGTGGCCGTTCACGAGGCACCTTCCTCTGCCGCCAGATCCGTACCCTCGTGGAGAACCTGCAGGTCCCCCGACGCGCGATGGTGCCCGGGGATGCCGGGGCCTGCGTGCTCGGCGTTGAACACGGCGTCGGTCACCAGCTGCTGCACGTGCTCGTTGGCGACGCTGTAGTAGATGGACGTGCCCTCCCGCCGCGTGTGCACGAGGCGGGCCATCCGGAGCTTCGCGAGGTGCTGCGAGACGGACGGCGCCGGCTTCCCGACCCGTTCGGCCAGCTCGTTCACCGACAGTTCGCCGCCCACCAGCTGCCACAGCACCTGTACCCGGGTGGAATCGGCCAGCATGCGGAAGACCTCGACCACCAGCCCTACCTGGTCTTCGTCGAGCCTGCGCCGGCAAATGCGCTTATCTGCATTCATACGCAGATAATAAGTCACTTCGCCTTGTGATGCACCAGACACCGAAATGGCTTACTTGCTTGCACTAACGATGTATATAGTTGCTTGCATCAAGTAAGTCGTCCTTCAGGGGTTGCCATGTCCATCACGTCAGTGCCTTCCGTATCTCTGGGCACCACCGAAGCGCTCATCGACGAGGTCTTCCTCTTCGGCCGAGTGCTTCGCGACGCCCTGATGTCCGAAGCCGACGGCCACATTCCACGCGCGCTGACGGGGGTCCTTCTCGTCCTCGCGGCCCGGGGGGAATGCCGGCAGAACGAATTGGCCACCGAGTTGTGCGTCGGCCAGTCGTCACTCAGTCGCCAGATCACCGATCTGGTGGAGTTCGGCTACGTCAGCCGCCACCCGGACCCCGCCGACGGACGCGCATTCCGAATACGCGTCTCGGAGGAGGGAATGGCGTACGTCAAGCACGTGAGAACCCGACGTGCCGCACGAATGCAGAAGTTGCTGACGGGGTGGAACGAGACCGAGGCAGCAACTGCCCTCGACTCCATCCGGCACCTGAAGGAAACACTCGTCGATCCAGAACACCGAATCGTCACGAGTTCGAACCCGATTGGAACACAAAGCGTATGACCGAAACACAGACTCGGCCGCCGGTTGAAGAAACGACGGCCATGACGCACCGCCAAATCCTCGAAGCCCTCACGGGTCTGCTCGCAGCGCTGTTCACCGCCCTGCTGAGCAGCACGATCGTCGCCACCGCACTCCCGACGATCATCGGCGACCTGAAGGGCACCCAGACCGCGTACGCCTGGGTGATCACCAGTGCACTGCTCGCCAATGCCGCCTCGACCCCCATCTGGGGCAAGCTCGCCGACCTGTTCAACAAGAAGGTCCTGGTCCAGAGCGCGATCGTCATCTTCGTCATCGGTTCGGTGATCGCAGGATTCGCGCACAACGTGCCGATCCTGCTGACCGCGCGTGTCATCCAGGGCATCGGCATGGGTGGCCTGACGGCGCTCGTCGTCGCCATCATCGGCACCATCGTCTCGCCCCGGGAACGCGGCCGTTACTCCGGCTACATGGGCGCCGTCATGGCCGTGTCGATGTCGGGCGGCCCGATCCTCGGCGGTGTCATCGTCGACAGCCCCCTCGGCTGGCGCTGGTGCTTCTTCGTGTGCGTCCCGCTCGCCGTCATCGCACTGTTCCTGCTGCAGCGCACACTGCACCTCGCGACCGAGAAGAAGGACGACGTCTCCATCGACTGGCTCGGCGCCCTCCTGCTGACCGCCGGTGTGTCGATCCTGCTGATCTGGGTCTCGTTCGCCGGCAAGGCGGGCTACTACGAGTGGTTCTCCCGTGAGACCGCCCTGTACGTCGGATCCGGTGTGCTCCTGCTGGCCGCGACGATCCTCGTCGAGGCCAGGGCCAAGTCGCCGATCATCCCGCTCAAGATCGTCACGGAGAAGACCACCGGACTCGCGATCATCGCGTCCGTCGCCGTCGGTGTCGGAATGTTCGGCTCCACCACGTTCCTCGGCCAGTACTTCCAGACCTCGCGTGGCTACACCCCCACCATGGCCGGAGTGCTCACCATCCCGATGGTCGCCGGCATGCTCCTCGGCACGGTCGGATCCGGACAGCTCATCACCCGCTTCGGCAAGTGGAAGCCGTTCGTCGTCGGCGGCGCCGTCCTCATGATCATCGGCTTCGGACTGCTCGGCACCATCGATCACGAAACCAACCTGACCCTCGTCGGCACGTACATCGCGATCGTCGGTCTCGGCATGGGCATGCTGATGCAGAACCTGGTCCTCGCGGTGCAGAACACCGTCAGCGTCCAGAACATCGGTGCGGCGTCCAGCTCGGTCGCCTTCTTCCGGACCTTCGGTGGCGCGATCGGCGTCTCGGTTCTCGGTTCGGTGCTGGCCACCCGCGTCGCCGACCTGTCGGCCGAGGGTTTCGCAAAACTCCGCATCCCGACCGGATCGAGCAGCGGCGGCGGAAGCCTGGACCTGACGTCCATGCCCGCCCCCGTCCGGGAAGTCATCCGCGCCGCATACGGTGACGCCACCGGGCGGATCTTCCTGATCGCCGCCGTCGTCGCCGTCGTCACCCTGATCGCCGTCATCCTGATCCCCAACCGCCCGCTGCGTCGCACCATCGACCTGTCGAGCGAGCAGGAGCCCGTCCAGGAACCCGAGTACGCCCCCGTCCCGGAGTACGCACTCGAATCCGACACGGCGCCGATCCAGTCGTCCGACGTCCGCGGCGGCAGGCACGAGGCTCCCGCCGATCAGCATCAGCCCTTCGCCGGGCTGAGCGCCGACGCCCGGGACCGTCTCCTGTCCATGCTCCTGCCCCAGCCGGAGCGGACGCTGGAAGCGATCGACGAAGCGGAGAAGATCCGCGACGAGGTCAACCGGCTGCGTAACGATCTCAATGCCAAGCTCGTCGAATTCGACGAGGTCTGGGATCGCCTGCGCGAGCTGGGACTGAGTGAAGAGCAAGTGGCCGGCGTCCTCGGTGGCGGCCACGTGACGGACACCGGCAACGGTGCCCTCATCCGCTGAATGAGATGATCGTTCAGTTCCACGACGCCGTCGGCTCGCCCACGTATCCCCCTCTACGTGGGCGGGCCGGCGGCGTGTTCGCTCAGTTGACCCGGTTCACCCTGGTGGGCACGGCGAGCAATGTGCTCTACGCTCTCGCGTTCTTCACCCTCGACGTGTACGGGTCGTTCGTCGCCAACCTGGTCGGCGTGGTGACGAGTTCGATGTTGGCCAACGAACTCCACCGCCGGCTCACCTTCCGCGCCGCGGATCGCGTCCGCTGGTTCGTCGCGCAGTGGGAGGGCGGGACCCTCGCCCTGATCGGGCTGGCCGTCAGCTCCCTCGCGCTCGCCGTCCTGCACACGCTCTTCCCCGGCGCCGACGGCCTCGTGCAGGTCGCGCTCGTCGTCGCCGTCAGCGCCGTCGTCGGCGGCCTGCGGTTCCTCGCCCTCCGTGGCTGGGTTTTTGCCTCCGGCCTGTGAGTACTTCTTAACCGCCCGTGGTTAATAAGTACTCACGGCAGGGGACGGTGCCACGGACCGGTGATCGCCAGTGTCAGCCCCGGTGACTGAATGTTCGCGAACAGGACCCTCCCGTCGGCGCTGAATGCCGGACCGCAGAATTCGCTGTCGTTCAACTCGTTCCGAGCCATCGCGAACGGCTCCCTCTCCGCCGTGACACCCACGAGGTGGCTGATTCCTTCGCCGTCCTCCGCGAGAATCACACCGCCGTACGGCGAGACCGTGATGTTGTCGGGCCCGTCGTAGTTCCCGGTGTCGACAGCCGGATCGGGATTGACACCGAACAGCGTCTTCAGCGTGACCGTCTGTTTCGCCGGGTCGAAGAACCACACCTGGCCGTCGTGCTCGGCGACGCTGCCGTCGCTGGTCCGTGCGTAGCTCGCGACGAAGTAGGCGCCGCCGTCGCCCCACCACTGCCCCTCCAGCTTGCGGCTCCGGGTGACGGCGTCGTTCCCGAACTGCTTGCGCACCGACGTGCTCGTCGCGTCGCGGTCCGGCACACCGACCCACTGCACGGAGTACACGGTGCCCGGCTCGGTGGCCTGCGACAGGTCCGGGACGTGCGTTCCGCGCTGGAAGCAGGCCATCGCCTGGAGTGCGCCTGCGGTGTCGCCGCCCGGAGACTGGGCGAGTTCGCGCAGCGCGTTCGGCCCGCCCCGGAAGCCCTGCGGCGGCGTCCACCGGTAGTACAGGCCGTTCGGCCCGGACGCGTCCTCCGTGAGGTAGATGGTGCTCGACGCCGGATCCACCGCCACGGCCTCGTGCGCGTATCGGCCCAGGAACTTCAGCGGCACAGGACTTTTGCCCTTGTTTGCCTCCTGGCTCGCGGGGTCCACCTCGAAGACGTAGCCATGGTCGAGCAGGAACCCGCCCTCCCCCGCGCGAGCCTCCGTCTCCTCGCAGGTCAACCAGGTCCCCCACGGGGTGATGCCGCCCGCACAGTTGTTCACGGTGCCCGCGACGCTGACGTACTGGCCCTGCCGTGCGCCGTCGGCACGGACTGCAGTCGTGGTGGTACCGCCGCGCGCCCCAGTGTCGTACGTCAATCCGTCGAGGGCCGGCACGCCGAAGGGTTCGTCGCTGCCGATCTCGTGGTTGGTGACGAGCGTGGAACCGCCGGGTCGCTCGAACACCCCGATCGCGTCGGGGTCGCTCGGCACCGGTACACCACCGTCCAACTGCGTCTCACCCGACCGGGCGACGACGGTGTACGAAAAGCCCACCGGGAGCGACAGAATGCGGTTCGGGTCCGGCACGAGCGGTCCATAACCGATCGCCTGTCCCGGTGCCGCGGACGCGAACGCCGGGCGAACGAGGGCGTCGACGCTTCCGGCGAGCGCCACACCGAGGCCGGTGAGCGCGGTGCGACCGAGGAATCCGCGGCGGTTGAGTGGTGCAGTGGACACAGTGTGAAACCTCCATGGTGACGTACCGGATCCTCAGGACGGTAGGTACCGCGGTGCCCGGCTTCGTGGACGCACCGTGGCGGGCGCGTGAACCAAGTGCGAACTTCGCCCGTGAGTACTTGTTAACCGCCCGCGGTTAACAAGTACTCACGGGCGGCGAAGCCGCACAACCGTTGACACGTGACCAAATGGTCACCTATTCTCGGGTGCATGGACGACGATCACGTCTTCAAGGCGCTGGCCGATCCGACCCGCCGCCTGATACTCGACCGATTGTTCGCCCAGGATGGTCAGACGCTCACCGAACTCGAGTCGCACGTCGAGATGACGCGATTCGGCGTCATGAAGCATCTGCGTGTGCTCGAAGACGCGGGACTCGTCGTCACGCGCCGCGCCGGCCGGGAGAAACTGCATTACCTCAATCCTGTGCCGATACAGCTGATCCACAACCGGTGGATCGACAAGTACACCGAGCGTCACACCTCGGCGCTCGCTCAGCTGAAATCCGAACTGGAGGAAGAGAAATGACTACCGCCGACACGATCCAGATCTACGCCGTCTACATCAAGGCGACCCCGGAGGCCATCTGGGAGGCCATCACGAAACCCGAGTGGTCGCAGCAGTACGGGTACGGCGGCCTCGTCGACTACGACCTCCGCGCGGGCGGGTCGTTCCGCACGCGCGCGGACGACGCGATGAAGGAATACCCCGGCGTTCCGGACGTGATCGTCGACGGCGAGGTGATCGAATCCGATCCGCCGAAGAAACTGGTCCAGACGTGGCGGATGCTGATGGACGCCGACAACGTGGAGGGTTTCACCACGCTGACCTACGAGATCGTGCAGTCGAGCAGGCCCGGAGTCGCGAAACTGACTGTCACACACGACCTCACCAACGCGCCGGGGTTGGCGGAGATGGTCGCGGGCAGGCGCGAACCCGAGGGCGCGGGCGGCGGCTGGAACGAGGTGCTGAGCGGAATGAAGACGCTGCTCGAGACGGGTCAGCCGATGGTGAACTGGGGCTGAACACCGGGTCGGTGAGCGCGAGGGCCCGACATCTGTCGGATGGCCGCAGTAAGCTCCAACCATGACGGCTGCGCAGTCGCTCGACGGGAAATTCCTCGCACTCGCCGACCCTTACCGGCGCGAGTTGCTCGCCCATTGTTATCGCATGATGGGCTCACTTCACGACGCCGAAGACCAGATGCAGGAGACGTTCATCCGGGCGTGGCGTGGATACGAGGGCTACCAGCAGCAGGCGTCGCTGCGGACGTGGCTGTACAAGATCGCCACCAACACCTGCCTGACGGCGTTGCAGAACAGGTCGAAGCGTCCGCTGCCGAGCGGGCTGGGTGCTCCCGACTCCGACCCGACCGCCGAACTCGTCGAACGACACGAGGTGCCGTGGCTCGGGCCGCTCCCCAACCGCCTCATCGACGACGACGCCGGCGATCCCGCCACCGTCGTGACGTCGCGCGAGTCGGTGCGGCTGGCGTTCATCGCGGCCCTTCAGCATCTTCCTGCACGTCAGCGCGCTGTTCTCGTCCTGCGCGACGTGTTGCAGTGGAAGGCGTCGGAAGTCGCGACGGCCCTCGGCACCACCACGACGGCGGTCAACAGCCTGCTGCAACGTGCCCGGACGCAACTCGAACTGGCCACGCCGTCGGCGGACACGCTCGTCGAACCGGAGTCCCCCGAGGAACGCGAACTGCTCGACCGCTACGTGGCCGCGTTCGAGAACTACGACATCGACGGGATCGTCGAACTGTTCACCAAGGACGCCGTCTGGGAGATGCCGCCGTTCGAGGGCTGGTACCGCGGCGGGACCGCGATCGGCACCCTGGTCAGCGAGAAATGCCCGGCCAGGGGTCGAGGCGACATGCGACTGGTGCCGACGGTGTCGAACGGACAGCCGGCGCTCGGCCTGTACATGCGCGGGGAGGACGGGGTCCATCGTCCGTTTCAGCTGCACGTCCTGGACGTGACGGCCGACGGGGTCTCCCACGTCGTCTGCTTCTTCGACGTCGATCTGTTCGAGAAGTTCGGACTGCCGGAGACCCCGCCCGCCTGACTCCTACGCCGGCACGGCGGCCGGATCCATCCACATGACCTCCCAGACGTGGCCGTCCAGGTCACGGAACGCGCGGCCGTACATGAAGCCCTCGTCCTGGAGCTTGCCCCACGCCGAACCACCGGAGGCGAGGGCCTTGTCGACCAGGCTGTCGACCTCCTCGCGGCTGTCGGCCGAGATACACAGCAGCGCCTCGACGGCCTTCGAGGTGTCGCAGATGCCGCCTTCGATGAAGTCCTTGAACCGGGACTCGACGAGGAGCATCACGGACGTGGACTCGTTGATCACCATGGCGGTGCAGGAATCGTCGCTGAACGTGGCGTTGAACTCGAAGCCGAGTCCGCCGAAGAACTGCTTGGTCGCGTCGAGGTTCTTGATCGGCAGGTTCACGAAGAGCATCCGGGACATGTGATTCTCCTTCTCGGGTTCCGCCCAGTGCGGAAGTCATCGATACAGACCACGGCGGTGCGCAAAACTCATCGGCGCCCGCGCGCCCGATTCTGTCAGCTCTCGGCGAGGTCGAGGAACGAACCGATCATGATCCGTCCGGCCGCCTCCACGGCGTCCATGTGTTCCCCCGACGGCGCGGTACCGGGTGGCATGTGGGCCTGCATCACGGGCAGTTGCTCGCGGGTGAGTTCGACGTGGAACTGCAGACCGTAGGCGCGGCGTCCGATGGCGAACGCCTGATTCTCGTAGAGGCGACTGCTCGCCAACCGGACCGCGCCGTCCGGGAGGTCGAAGGTGTCGCCGTGCCAGTGGACGACGGGCACCTCGGCGCCGACGGCACCGAACACGGGATCGCGCGTTCCGTCGTCGGACACCGTCACCGTCCCGGCACCGTTCTCCGGGCTCGGCCCGCGGCGGATCGGACTGCCGAACGAGGCCGCGAGAAGTTGCGCGCCGAGGCAGATCCCGATCATCGGGAGACCGGCCTCCACAATTTCTTTGATGAAGTTTCGCTCTCGCGGAAGTTGCGGGTGGGTAACGTCGTCGAGTGCGCCCATCGGACCGCCCATCACCACGAGGCCGCCGATGTCGCGAACGGCCGGAAGTTCCGACGCTCGGTACGTGGGGTACTCGATAAATCGAATTCCCCGCTCTGCCAGCAGAGTTCCGACGAGCGCCGGCCCTTCGAACGACACATGTTCAACAATTGCCCATGGCTTGGTCATGCCACAATTCTTACCGAGTAGGGACTTTCGGCCCTAGGCAGCTTTGCCGCCGACGAATTCCGCACTGAGTGCACAAATTTGGGTTGTTCACACGGAGTTCATGTTCGGTGTCGATCACGCGAATGACACCCGCCGAACTGGACGCTTGTCTAGTGGCATGGCTCACCCGAAACCTGTAGAAATACGAGCGTCACGCTTTCGTGACCCGTCCCATATCAATTAGTTATCCGGTGGTGGTCCCTGACAAACGGAACGTCACCATCTCCCGTTTACCTCAGACCACAGACGAGCCCTCCTGCGATCCGGGAAGTCGTCTACGGGATGGAAAGGGCAATAGATGCCGCTCCCCATGTCCCCCCTCGACTCGATGTTCCTTCTCGGCGAGTCCCGAGAGCACCCGATGCATGTCGGCGGCGTGGAGATCTTCCAGCTCCCGGAAGGCGCCGACACCTACGACATGCGCGCGATGCTCGACCGCGCGCTCGCCGAGGGCGACGGCATCGTCACACCCCGGCTCGCCAAGCGGGCCCGCCGGTCCTTCTCCTCGCTCGGCCAGTGGAGCTGGGAGACCGTCGACGACATCGACCTCGGCCACCACATCCGGCACGACGCGCTGCCCGCCCCCGGCGGCGAGGCCGAGCTGATGGCCCTGTGCTCACGGCTGCACGGATCGCTGCTCGACCGCAGCCGCCCGCTGTGGGAGATGCACCTGATCGAGGGACTGAGCGACGGACGGTTCGCCGTCTACACCAAGATCCACCACGCGGTCGCCGACGGCGTCACCGCCATGAAGATGCTGCGCAACGCGCTCAGCGAGAACTCCGACGATCGGGACGTGCCCGCTCCGTGGCAGCCGCGCGGCCCGCGCCCGCAGCGGACGCCGTCGAAGGGGTTCAGCCTGTCGGGTCTCGCCGGTTCCACCATCCGCACCGCCCGCGAGACGGTCGGTGAGGTCGCCGGTCTCGTGCCCGCGCTGGCCGGCACCGTCTCCCGCGCCTTCCGCGACCAGGGCGGACCGCTCGCGCTGTCCGCACCGAAGACCCCGTTCAACGTGCCGATCACCGGCGCCCGTCAGTTCGCGGCGCAGTCGTGGCCGCTCGAACGCCTCCGCCTGGTCGCCAAGCTGTCCGACAGCACCATCAACGACGTCGTGCTCGCGATGTCCTCGGGGGCGCTCCGTAGTTACCTCGAAGATCAGAACGCCCTGCCCGCCGACCCGCTGATCGCGATGGTGCCGGTGTCGCTGAAGAGTCAGCGCGAGGCGGCGACCGGCAACAACATCGGGGTGCTCATGTGCAACCTCGGCACCCACCTGCGCGAGCCGGCGGATCGGCTCGAGACCATCCGGACCTCCATGCGCGAGGGCAAGGAAGCCTACGGCTCGATGACCGCCACGCAGATCCTCGCGATGAGCGCGCTCGGGGCGGCACCGATCGGCGCGAGCATGCTGTTCGGGCACAACTCGCGGGTGCGCCCGCCGTTCAACCTCATCATCTCCAACGTTCCCGGCCCCAGCTCACCGCTGTACTGGAACGGTGCGCGGCTCGACGCGATCTACCCGCTGTCGGTGCCGGTCGACGGCCAGGGCCTGAACATCACGTGCACCAGCAACGACGACATCATCTCGTTCGGTGTCACCGGCTGCCGCAGCGCCGTGCCCGACCTGAAGTCGATCCCGGCCCGGCTCGGACACGAACTGCGCGTGCTGGAGCGTGCGGTCGGGATCTGACGTCAGGGGGCCTTCCGGTCGCTGTGCCCGAGGTCGCGCTCGGGTGCCACCCGGTCGCGGACCAACTGCTTGAGGACGGTGATGTCGGGGAAGCCGCCCTGCTCCTTGCGGTCCCAGATCAGGTCGTCGTCGACGGTGATGCGGAAGATCCCGCCGGTGCCGGGGACGAGTGCGACCTCGCCGAGTTCCTGCCCGAACGTGCCGAGTAGTTCCTGCGCCATCCATGCTGCACGCAACAACCATTGGCACTGGGTGCAGTAGGTGATCGCGACCCGGCCGTCTGCGCTGCTCGTCGTCATCGTGCCAGGTTAACCGAACACGCTCCCCCGCTTGCTGTTCGAGTTGCATGCGCGACACCTGTTCGTCATGCGGGCGTCAGCATGTTGGGGCAGACTGTCGATCGCCATGCTGTGCCCCCCCGACGAAAGGAAGCCTCCATGCCCACCGCGCTCGAAGAATCGCGTCGCCACGCCATCGACCTGACCAACGAGAAGATCCAGGCAGTCAAGGACTTCTTCACCAACATCTTCCGTCTCGACACCACGCACCGCACCGAGGCGTGAACGGGCGGGGAGGCCTTCGCAGCGAAGGCCTCCCCGCGTTCACCGGATCGTCCCGAAGAACGCCACGATCTCCGCGGCCCGGAAGTGGTCTTCCGACACGTGTGGGCCGCTCACCTCGACGAACTCGGCCGAGTCCGAGCCGCGGCGGATCATCTCGACCCACGGCCCCGTGACACCGGTGATGTTCGCGACCTCGTCCTCCCGCGACGCGTACACCCGAATGGGCACTCCCACATAATCTCCCGGCCGGTGCCGGACGGCGTCCCACCCCTCGGTCTTCGGTTCGAGGTCGTGCCCGTCCGCGGACAGGTCGAACGCCTCCCGTACGGTGTCGCGTCCGTGCTCGCCCCGCTCCCACACCGCGCGCAGCGACAGCGACGGGGCGATGAACACCGCACCGTCCCACGGCACCTCGCGCAGGCGCACGGCGTTGGCGGCGGCGTTGCCGCCCATCGATTCGCCGATCAGGAACCGCCGCAGCACCGGCCACCGCCGGGACACCCACTCGTCCAGCGCCACCACGGCGTCCTGCGCCGACCGGTTACCCCATAGGTCGCCGTGCAGGTACGGGCTCGCGACCACGTATCCGGCGTCCAACAGGCCGTCCCGCAGTCCGGCGCGGTCGTCGATCGACCTCTCGTCCCCCGTCCGCCCGTGCAGGTAGTACGCGACTGCCGACGGTGTCGCCCCGCGCGGCACCGCGACCACCGCACGATCACCGGACCGCGGGACCGTCACCGCGTACTCGTCGTACCTGGTGCGGTGTGCCGTGCGCCGCGTCACCGGTTCGACGGCACCGGCACGAATTGTCACACCGCCAACGCTAACAAGCGACGACGCGACATGCCGGGCGGCGATCTCGGATGCGGCACCCGTTTCGCCGAGTCGGGCCGACCGACGGCGGCGCGCTCCTATACTTCGTAGCGTTGAGCCCTAGTTGCGAAGGGTGCCGATGACCGGATTCCTGCTACGACGTGCGCTCAATTACGTGGTGCTGTTGCTGCTGGCGTCGTTTCTGACGTTCAGCCTCACCTCGCTCACGTTCCGCCCGCTCGACAGCCTGGAACAACGCAACCCCCGGCCGCCGCAATCGGTGATCGACGCGAAGGCCGCGGAACTGCACCTGGACGACCCGATCCCGGTGCGGTACGCGAACTGGCTGGGCGGCGTCGTGCACGGCGATTTCGGCACCACCATCACGGGTCAGCCGGTGTCGGACGAGTTGGGCCGCCGGATCCTGGTGAGCATGCGATTGCTGATTCTCGGTTCCGTCATCGGCGCGGTGCTGGGGGTGCTGATCGGCGCCGCCGGGGCGATCCGGCAGTACAAGTTCAGCGACTATTTCAGCACCGTCGTGTCGCTGCTGATCCTCAGCGCGCCCGTGTTCCTGGTGGCAACCCTGCTGAAATACGGTGCTCTCCAGATCAACTCGGCCACCGGCAGCCAGATCTTCCTGTACACCGGGGAATCCTCGGCCAGCACGATCACCGGGTTCTGGCCGCAGTTCGTCGACCGGGTGCAGCATCTGGTGCTGCCGACCATCGCGCTGGCGTTGGGCAGCATCGCCGGGTACAGCCGATATCAGCGCAACGCGATGCTCGACGTTCTGGGGAGCGACTTCATCCGGACCGCGCGGGCGAAGGGGCTGACCCGGCGGTCGGCACTGCTCAAGCACGGACTCCGGACGGCGCTGATCCCGATGGCGACCCTGTTCGCCTATGGGTTCGGGGCGCTGGTCGTCGGGGCCACGTTCACCGAGAAGATCTTCGGCTGGCACGGCATCGGCGAGTGGATCGTGATCGGCATCGACAACCAGGACACCAACATCGTCGTCGCGATCACGTCGTTCACCGGGCTGATCGTGCTGTTGTCGGGGCTGCTCTCGGACGTCGTGTATGCGGCGCTGGACCCGAGGGTGCGTGTCGGGTGACCGAGATCCAGATCGCGTCCACCGATGCGGCGGTGTCGGCCGTCGGTCGCCGGACCCTGTTGTTTCGGCGGTTTCTCCGGAACAAACCCGCCATCGCCGGGGTGTGCGTCCTGCTGTTGCTGTTCGTCGCCAGTTTCGTGGGACCGTACCTGCTCCCCTACGACTATCAGCAGCTCGACTACACCGCGCTGCTGCGGCCGCCCAGTGCCGAACATCCGTTCGGCACCAACCAGATCGGGCAGGACGTTCTCGCCCAGACGTTGCGCGGGCTGCAGAAGTCGCTGATCATCGGCATCTGCGTCGCGCTCTTCTCCACCGCCATCGCGGCGCTCGTCGGTGCGCTGGCCGGGTATGTCGGCGGCTGGCCGGATCGGGTGATCATGTGGCTGGTCGATCTGCTGCTCGTCGTTCCCAGCTTCATCATCATCGCCGTGTTCACCCCCCGGCTGAAGTCGTCGAGTTCGATCGTCCTGCTGATCCTGCTGCTGGCGGTGTTCGGCTGGATGATCACCGCCCGGATGGTCCGCGGGATGACGCTGAGTCTGCGCGAGCGGGAATTCGTGCAGGCCGCCCGGTACATGGGGGCGCCGACGCACAAGATCATCATCAGCCACATCGTCCCGAACATCGCGTCGATTCTGATCATCGACGCAACCCTGAACGTCGGTGCCGCGATCCTCGCCGAGACCGGGCTCAGCTTCCTCGGGTTCGGCGTGCAGAAACCGGACATCTCTCTCGGGTCGCTGATCGCCGACGGTACCGAATCCGCCCTCACCTACCCGTGGCTGTTCATGTTCGCGGGCGGACTGCTGGTGATCACCGTGCTGTCGGCCAACCTGGTGGGCGACGGTCTCCGCGACGCGGTCGACCCCACCTCGAAGCGCGCCCGGTCGCGCAAGAGCAGGAAGAAGGCGAAGCGGTGACCGGGCAACCGCTGCTCGACATCGAGAACCTACGCGTCAGTTTTCCCAGCGAGGAAGGCCGGATCGAGGCGGTCCGCGATGTCGGCTACACCGTCTCCGACGGCGAGGTGCTCGCCATCGTGGGTGAGTCGGGCTCGGGCAAGTCGGTGGCGTCCCTCGCCGTGATGGGTCTGCTGCCCGAGCACGCGCGCGTCACCGGCTCGATCCGGTTGCAGGGCCGTGAGTTGCTGGGCATGGAAGACCGGGAACTGTCGGCGCTGCGCGGGAAGACGGTCAGCATGGTGTTCCAGGACCCGCTGTCCGCGTTGACGCCGGTGTACCGGGTCGGTGACCAGATCGCCGAGGCGTTGCTCGTTCACGGCCGGGCGAGCAGCAGGAAGGACGCCGAGCAGCGCGCCGTCGGCCTCCTCGATCTGGTCGGGATCCCCGATCCTGCGGTGCGCGCCAAGGCTTTTCCTCACGAGTTCTCCGGCGGCATGCGCCAGCGCGTGGTGATCGCCATCGCGATCGCCAACGATCCCGCGCTGATCATCTGCGACGAACCGACCACCGCCCTCGACGTGACCGTGCAGGCACAGATCCTGAACCTGCTGCGCAAGGCGCGTGATCTCACCGGCGCCGGCGTCGTGATGATCACCCACGACATGGGCATCGCGGCGACCCTCGCCGACCGCGTGGTGGTGATGTACGCGGGCCGGGTGGTGGAGTCCGCTCCGGTGCGGGAACTGTTCGCCGAACCCCGAATGCCTTACACTGCAGGACTACTCGTATCCGTACCACGGATGGACGCGCCGATCCGGAGCCGCCTGGTCTCGATCGCCGGCGCCCCGCCGGCACCGCATTCGCTGCCACCGGGTTGCACGTTCGCGCCGCGCTGCCCGCTCGCCGTGGACGCCTGCCTGCTCGCCGAACCGGAACTCGTCGCGACCGGACCGGCCCACCGGGCGGCGTGCATCCGCGTCGACGAGAGCGGCACCCGCGACCTCTTCACGGCGTATCGGCGGGATCATCCGGCCCCCGCCCCCACTGCGAGGACGCAACCCGAGCACCGGGTGGTGCTGCAGGTGACCGATCTGGTGAAGACGTATCCGATCACCAGCGGTCTGGTGTTCCGCCGCAAGCGCGGCGAGATCCGGGCGGTCGACGGCATCACGTTCGACCTTCGTGCGGGTCGCACGCTGGCGTTGGTGGGCGAATCCGGCTCGGGCAAATCGACGACGTTGACGCAGGTCCTCGACCTGTCCGCGCCGGAATCCGGGTCGATCGAGGTGCTGGGTGCCGACGTCGCGGCGCTGAGCGCCCATCGCAGGCGCGCTCTCCGGCGGAAGATGGCCGTCGTCTTCCAGGATCCGACGGCGTCCCTGGACCCTCGGCTGCCGGTGTTCGACGTGCTCGCCGAGCCGCTGCGGCTGGACGGCCGCGGGCGCGAGGAGATCGGCCGCCGGGTACCGGAACTGCTCGACCTGGTCGGGTTGCGACGCGAGCACGCCGACCGGTATCCGGCCGATTTCTCGGGCGGTCAGAAACAGCGGATCAGCATCGCCCGGGCGCTCGCGCTCGATCCGGAACTGCTGTTCCTGGACGAACCGGTGTCTTCGCTCGACGTCTCCATCCAGGCCGGGGTGCTCAACCTCCTGCGCGACCTCCAGGAGCAGCGGGGCATGTCGTACCTGTTCGTCTCCCACGACCTGTCGGTGGTCCGCAACATCGCGCACGACGTCGCGGTGATGTACCGGGGCAGGATCGTCGAGTCGGGGGCCGCGCAGACGATTTTCGAGGATCCGCAGCACGAGTACACCCGGGCACTGCTCGCGGCAATACCCGTACCGGATCCGACCGATTTGGCACACTAGGGTCAGCGACCTTCGAGGAAGGGCACATCCATGAGGATTCGTTCGGCGCGCACCCGCCTCGCGGTATCGTTCCTGGCCGTCGGCCTCGTTCTCGTCGGCTGCGGGGGTTCGGACACCGGCGGCACCGGGACCGGATCCGGGTCGATCGGCACCACCAACGACATCAACCCGCACGACCCCAGCGAACTGCGCGACGGCGGAAATTTGCGGTTGGCGTTGTCGGGTTTCCCCCCGAACTTCAACACGCTGTCCAACGACGGCAACGACTCCGAGATCGGCGGCATGCTGAAGCCGATGATGCCCCGCGCGTTCGGCACCGACGCCTCGGGGGCGCTGTCGGTGAACCACGACTACTTCGTCGACGTCGCGCTCACCGGCACCGACCCGCAGCAGGTCACGTACACGATCGACCCGAAGGCGGTGTGGTCCGACGGCACCCCGATCACGTGGGAGGACATCCAGTCCCAGGCCGCGGCGCTCAGCGGGAAGAACAAGGAATTCCTGATCGCGAACACGTCCGGATTCGAGCGGGTGGACCGGGTAGAGCGCGGCGTCGACGACCGTCAGGCGGTGATCACGTTCGCCGAGCCGTACGCCGAGTGGCGGGGCCAGTTCGCGGGCAATTCGATGCTCTACCCGAAGTCGGCCACCGCGACCCCCGAGGCGTTCAACACGAGCCTGCGCGACGGGATCTCGCTGACGTCGGGACCGTTCCGGATCGCGTCGATCGACCGGGCGCAGAACCGGATCACGTTGGGTCGCAACCCCGCGTGGTGGGGCAACACCCCGAAACTCGACACCATCACGTACAGCGTGCTCGACGACTCCGCGCGAATTCCCGCGCTGCAGAACAACGAGATCGACGCGTCCGGGCTGGGCACGATCGACGAGGTGAAGACGGCGGAGGGATCGGACGGCATCGCGATCCGCCGGGCGCCGGGAACCCAGTTCTCGCACATCACGTTCAACGGCGCGGACGGATCGATCCTCGCGGATCCGGAATTGCGGGTGGCGCTGTCCAAGGGCATCGACCGGCAGGGCATCGCGACCGCGATCCAGAACGGTCTGGTCGACGACCCGAAGCCGCTGAACAACCACGTTTACCTCAGCGGTCAGCAGGGCTACCAGGACAACAGCGCGGCCGTCGCCTACGACCCGGAGGAGGCCGCGCGGCGGCTCGACGAGCTCGGCTGGAAACTGAACGGCGAGTTCCGGGAGAAGGACGGGCGCAGGCTCGAGATCCGCGACGTGATGTACCAGTCGACCACCTGGGTCCAGATCGCGCAGATCGTGCAGCAGAACCTCGCGCAGATCGGCGCCAAACTCAACATCGACACCCGGGGCGGCACCGGGTTCTTCACCGACGTCATCCAGCCCGGCGACTTCGACCTCGCCCAATTCTCCTGGGTGGGTGATCCGTTCCCGCTCAGCGGTCTGCCGCAGATCTACGCGTACAACCCCGACGATCTGCAGGGCAATTACGGCCGGATCGGTTCGCCCGAACTGAACGCGCTGATCGAGCGGACGATCTCGGAACTCGACCCGCAGAAGGCGATCGAACTGGCCAACGAAGTCGACACCGCGGTGTTCGAGGAGGGGTTCTCGCTGCCGCTGATGCAGGCGCCGGGCAACGTCGCGGTGCGCGACAACCTGGCGAACTTCGGTGCCGCCGGTCTCGCGTCCTACGACTACACCAAGATCGGTTTCCTGAATTAGCGGGTTCGCGGCCGTGCGCTACCCGGTGGCCGTCGCCGTGGGCGCGCTGCTGGTGTGCGGCGGGTTCGCCGTCGTCGCCGACGCCGATCAGTTCAGCGCCCTGGTCGTCGTGGCGGCGGCGGTGCTCGGGGTCACCGGCTACACGTGGTTCGCGGCCACCCGCACGCGCTCGGAGCCGGGTCGGCCGGCCATGGTGCACCGGGTTCGCCAGCAACACCGACTGACCAGCAGATCCTGGATCGAGGTCCGTGAGGAACCGGGTTCGCTGTGGATTCCGGTGTTCTTCGATCCCGCTCTGGTCACCCTGCTGACGCCGACCGCGGCGACGGTGCACGACGCGGGCCGTCGCACTGTGGTGGTGTGGGAGGGCCGTTGCCTGCTCCCCTCCGGTCGAGCGCGTCGTTCGGAGCCGCCCGGCCGGTTGATCGACAACCCGTCGCGTCCGGATCCGGACGGTCCGGTGCGCGCCCGGGTCGCGGTCCGGCCCGCCCGCAGACTTCTCCTCGACGCTCAGTTCGCGGTGGCGGCGCCGTTCGCCGGGGCACTGTGGGTGTACGTCGCGGGCGGCGGGCTTCCCGCGTTCGCCGGCGCGACGTGTGTGGCCGCGGCCGTCGCCGTGTGGTTGGCGGCAATCCGCGGCTCCGACCCCAGCTGACGGCGGCTATGACATCGTGACGCCCGCGCTGACGAAGCACGGCAACAGCCCGGCGACCTCACTCAGCACCGGCCCGAATCCCACGGCGGCCGGTACGGGGTCGTTGACGAACGCGATACCCCGGAACCCGGTGGTGAGGTTCGTGAACTGCACAACGGCGCCGTTCCACTGCGCGAACGGCGCGGCGGTGGTGTACCGGATCCGGTCGGGTCCGACGCGTTCCGCGTTGAACGTGAGCCAGGCACCGGGAGCGCACGTCGACATCGAGCCGGGGACGAACGGCGCGGCGGAGGCGGCGCCGGGCACCGCGAACGACAATGCGCCCGCGACGGCGAGCACTGCTCCCAGCCGACCCAGCACTTTTCGAGTAGACATCGGAATTCCTTTCGGGGCGCGCCAATCCGTCTCCCCGAGTACGGCGGAACCGCGTCACTGAGTGTGAATACCAGGTCCGAGAATTATATCTCCGCAGGTACCACCGGCCGCTAGTCACCGACGTCCAATTCGAGGCGGTCCTCGTCGAACCGGACCACCCGAACGGTGCGCGTGTCGCCCGCCGCCGTGGTCACCTCGAGCCTCCCGTCGTCGTCCGCGGGCACCCAGGTTCCCTCCCGTGGTTCGTCGGCGTCGCCCCGGCCGATCGCCCAGTCGACGAACGAGCCGTCCGGCCGGAATTCGATACCGCCCCGCCCCCTCGCCCGGGGGAAGTCGAATCCGGCGGGCCGGTACACCCGGACACCGTCGTGGTCCTCCTCGAAGGAATGCCGCCAGCGTCCCGCGGCGCCCGGTGCGACCAGTGCGGAGACGGCCGGACTCGCGGCCCGTCCGGTCCACAGCGCCTTCCGGACGCCGTCCAGGCACGCGCCCATCCGGGCGCCCTGCCCCCGGGTGAACATCACCATCCCCGCGTCGTCCGTGTAGTCCATGTAATCCATGAACAGGTCGCCGTGGGGGCCGTTCCCGCAACTGATGTGCGGGAAGCGTGGCATCCCGACGTTCTGCCCGCCCTGATTGGGGGTGTCGGCGACCTCGTCGGAGCCCCGGCACCCGGTGCCGTCGTCGCCCCAGATGTGGAAGAGGTTGAGGTAGTGCCCGATCTCGTGGGTCGCGGTGCGCCCCAGGTTGAACGGAGCCCGCGCGGTGCCCGTCGTGCCGAACGCGGTGTGCGTGATCACGACGCCGTCGGTGGCGACGGGACCGCCGGGGAACTGCGCGTAGCCGAGCAGGCCACCGCCGAGCGCGCAGACCCAGATGTTGAGGTATCTCTGCGTCGGCCACGGGTCGGCGCCGCCCGTCTCCGCGGACTTCACGCCGTCGTTCTGGTCGAACGAATCGACTTCGGTTGTGGTGCGGGTGATTCCGTTCGACGGCCGTCCGTCCGGGTCGGTGTCGGCGAGGAAGAACTCGATCCCGGCGTCGCCGATCAGGTGCTCGAACACGGGTGGAACGGTGTCGATGTCGTCGTTGGTGGCGCGGAAGTCCTTGTTGAGCACCGCGATCTGGCTCTCGATCTGCGCGTCGGAGATGTCCTGCGCCGCGGTCGTCGACACCACGTGCACGACGACCGGAATCCGCACCGGTCCGCGGGCGGCGATCGACTGCAGCGGCTCGAGTTCGATGCTCTGGTTCTCGATCTCCGAGCGGGCGATGCGATACGACTCCGACTCGGTCAGCAGCCGGCGGTGCACGTCCATCGCCCCGCACGTGCGGCGGGTCGGCAGATCGGCCGCTGATTCGTTGATGCTCATGTCGTCGGGTTTCCTTCCGGTTTCAGAGGATCAGGTCTTGGGGGCGGATCAGTTCGCGGGGCAGACTGCTCGCCTCGATCCGTTCGAGCGGGTCGGCCGCGATGTAGGGATCCAGGCCCAGACCGGTCAACCGAGCGATCCGCCGGACGGGCACCTGGAACGTGCGGTATGCGCCGTAGGAGAACGCTTCCTCCCCCTCGGCGAACTCGTCGAGCAGGGCGGCCTGGCTGAGCAGGTATCCGGTGACCGAGAGGCTGCCGTCCTGCTTCACCATCGCGACCGTCTTCCAGAACTGCCGTGGCAGCGCCACACCGCGATACTTCGGGTCGTCCGGAGCGAGAACGGGCCCGGTCACCACGGAGACGGAGAGATCGGCGTTGTCCGCGTTCTTCAGGACGTAGTCCTCGAGTCCCAGCCACAGCGTCTGTCCCGCGTTGAAACTGTGGTGTTGCGGAGTGCAATTGGTGAAGTGGAACGTGTCGTCGTTCGCCGCCTTGGCCAGCGGGCCCCAGGCCGGGTCGAGTCGGCGCACGAGGTGCCCCCGGTCGAGCGGATTGTCGCGGTACATGTCCTCCCCCGTCTGCTGATCGGCGGGAAGCCGGGGGTCGAGAATCCATCTGTCGCTGTCGCGCCGGGGGCTCTGCGACTGCTGTCCGTCGATGTTCACGGCGGTGAACAGTGCCAGCGCCCGCTCGCGGTGCATCACGACGCTGAAGTGGTGATATTTCAACTCCGGTGACGTGACCGACGGTGTCCCGGGCCGCGGAAGGGGTAGCGGCACCCGCAGGAAGTTCTCGTCGTACCCACCGCGGGTGCCGTAGTTCGGATCGATCGAGATCGCTTCCGGCGCGGCGGCCGCTGACTCGACGGATCCGAGACGCACTGTGATCTCGAGGGGAACCCGGACGGTCACCTCCCGTTCCTGTTCGAGCACCGGGCGGACCGCCGGCGCCGTTCGCTCGGCGCCGAGGACCTCGTCGACGAGGTCCCGCCACTGCGGGGTCAGGTTCTGCGCACGCACGTATTCGAGTATGCGGCTGATTCGCACCCCCTCGTTGAGGACTCCACCGAAGTCGGTGTGCTGCGGCGCCCGCACACTCGCGTGGTGCAGGGCGACCACCTCCCACTGGTCGTTGAAGACCGGTGAACCCGACGATCCGGGTTCGGTGTCGGCCGAGTAGTGCAGGAACCGTTCGGGAATGTCGACGATGCGGTTCTCTCGCAGCGCGATCTGCTTCTTCTCGCCGCGGGGATGCTGCACGATGGTCACGAACTCACCGATCACGGCCTTGCCCTCCGCCTGGATCAGCGGGCTGAAACCGAACTGTGCGAGCGTCCCGGGCTCGGCCCCGACCGCGACCAGCGCGAAATCGCGTTCCCGGTCGGCGAGGTAGAACCGCCCCGGATCGAGCGGAAACATCTGCACGGGCCGCGGTTTTCCGTCGACGCCGTCCTGGTAGTCGAACTCGATCACGCTGCTGCGGGCGGTGTCGGCGTCCGGCAGCACGTGGTGGTTGGTCAGCAGCAGGGCAGGTGAGACGAGGAAACCGGTGCCGTAGCCCTGCAGGGTTCCCCGCGCGTCGCGGATGTTCACCCGTCCGATGGACCGGGCGGCGGCGACGCCGGCATCGAGGTAGCGGGCGCCGACGAAATCGGCTGTGCCCACGATCTTCTCGAGAATCCGATCCGGGAGGGGGTCCGACGCCCAGCCGTCCTCGCCGTAGTAGCGACCGAGCCGGTCCACCCGCTTCGCGATCCGTTCGGGCGTGTCCGCCGCGGCAACCCCGCCGGGACCGTTGAGCGCCTCCACGTGCTCGCCGCGCTGGGGTGCTCGTTCCCGCGCACGCAGTTCTGCCGCATCGTGTTGTCGTTGCCGTTCCGCCTCGAACGTTCCCGCAGGCGTCACGCGCGGCGACTGCCCGTCTCCGATGTTGTCGACGATGGTCATGACTCGGTCCTCACGTAGGCGGCGGCTCGGTGCTGTGCCTGCCAGCCTTCGCGCCGCGGGCGGACCGGTCATGCGTAGCCGACTACTCGTTTCTCGGTCCGACCGCGGCGCCGGCGCGTTCGTACTGTTCGACGCCGTTCCGGACGACCCGCCGAATGCGGGTGCCGTCGGCCACCAGGGCGTCGAGCAGCGGAACCGCCAGTTCCGGGCGGATCGGGATTTCCGCGAGCAGCTGCCCGAGTTCGAGTGCGTCCGATCCGAGTGCTGCGACGACGACCTCCCGCCGCGCTCTGTCCAGTGCCGCTTCGACGTCGAGTTGCTTCGCGGTGTCACCCCGCGAAGTCGATATCGGTGTCGCCGTCTCGACCAGCAGCGCCCGGACGTCCCGCGCGGCCAGGTCGCGGTCGGTCGCCCAGACCAGCATCGCCGCGACGGCCACGTACAGCGCGGCGAAGGTCGTGCCCTCCATTTCCGGTCGGTCGACGAGCCGCTCGCACGTCGTCCCGGTGATCGTCCGCGGCGCGTAGACGTCGGGTTTGCCCGCGTCGGGGAAGTACGGGGTTTCGTGAGTGAGGGTGCCGTCGTCCTCGACGGCACCGACGGCGAATGCGTCCGCACTCCACGCGGGATACTCCGGGTCGTCGGAGTGGTCACCCGAGACGATCACGAGTCGTCCGTCGCGGACCAGGCGTGCGATGACGGCGTTCTGCGCGTCGGACGGGACCGCGTTGCCGTAGTCGAACACCAGGATGTCCGCGTCGGCGAGGCCGGCGTCCTCCATCCACCGGCAGACGTCGCGCTCGGACGGGACACCGTGCGCGAAGGCCAGCTCCTGGGGCAGGAGTTCGGCCAGCGCCGATTCGCCCTGCCCCGTCTCGCCGGCCACCACCCGGCCCGGAACGTCGTGCCGGATGGCGCACTGCGTGACGGCCACCGCGATCTCCTCACGGCGACCGGCGGTGAACGGTCCCGCCACCGCCAACCGCAGTGCGTGCCGCACCGGCGCCGCGGCGGCCGCCTCGGGCTCGGGTGCCCCGGGGCCGGCGCCGAAGAAGTCGGACCCGTTCGACACCGGCGGTGCCGCCTTCGCGGCACCGACACCGAGTTGCCGGACGAGCAGCGGCAGGTCTCGCGGTTCGAAGGTGCCGTCCTGGGCGGCGAGATCCGCCAGCTGCTCCCACAGTTCCAGGTGCCGCACGTCGGTGTAGAGCCGGGAGAGGTCCTGCTCCGGGTAGCGCGTCAGCGAGGGCAGATTGCGCCGGATCCATTGCCACACTTCGGGCCAGGACAGGGCGTCGAGGCGGATCGTGCGCACTTCCGCGGCGCGGAGCGACTCGGTCAGTTCGGCGAGTTCCCCGGTGGTCGCCACGGCGAGCCGTGCGTCGCCCCGACGCTGCGTCAGCAGGACCAGGGCGTCGAGGAGGTCCGAGGCGCCGGGGGCGTCGCCGACAAGGAGGTCGCCGTCGTCGACGACGATCGCGGTGGGGACTTCGGTGAGGTCGTCGAGTAGTCGCTCCCACCAGTCAGCGGCGCTGAGCCTGCCGGGCCGGGCGGCGCGGACCCCGGCGTCGTCCATCAACTCGGCGACGATCCGGGACAGTTCGCGGAGCGGGTCGGGTTTCGCGAGCAGCCGTTTCGCGCTGACGAACAGATGTGCGATCTGCGGTTCGAGCTCCTCGAGCACGCGGTCCAGGAGGGCGGTCTTTCCGGTGGAGGGCATCCCGACCACGTGCAGCAACCGGGCGGACGTCCGCCCGGACAGCACGTCCACACCCTCGCGCAGCTCCGCGAGGCGGGAGATGAAGCGGAGTTCGCCCTGGCGGATCCCGATCCGCCGCGAGATCCGCCGGGGCGAGGGTTCCGGCCGTGCCTTCGCGTCCGGGTCGATGATCGCGCCGGGCTCGCTCCCGCCGACGAACAGGCAGGGCACCGCCCAGTCGAGCAGGGGGTCGCCGCTGTTCTCGTCGCCGTTGATGGCGAGCCGCGCCAGCCGCAACGCCTCCGCGACGGGCTGGCCGGCGGTCAGCGCCTCGTAGAAGAAGCGCGTCAGCAGTCGCTCCGTCCGGAACGGCAGCACCGCCTGCATGCCGATCACCATCGGGCACGCATCACGCACGCAGATGTCGGCCGAGGACAGCGGTCCCGGCCACGGGTCGTCGTCGGTGGCCCCGTCCGGCGCGCGGGCCGTCTCGCACCCCGCGAACACCGCCAGCCGGAGGTCCGGCAGCTGCTGCAACAGCAACGCGAACTCCTGGCTCGGCAGCAGCATCCCGCGGCCGTTGCGCCGCTCCATCTTCAGACCGTCCGGATTGGCGTGGCCGAGATAGTGGAAGAGGTGAAACCCTCGTCTCTGCATGCCCATTCGACTGCGAAGACGTTCGACGGACGGACGGTCCTCGACCACCACCCGGAGCAGACCACGATCGACCAGGGGCCGCAGTTCCGACAGCAGGCTGCGTTTCTCGGCATACAGGTCGAACGGGGCCTCGGAATCCTCCGGGCCCTCCCGCAGCGGACTCGACATCACCAGCAGGAGATTGAGCGGCGGCTCGATCGGCGTGTGCCGGATCGGGTAGGTGCGCGACCGTCCGGACCGCACCACGTGGACGTCGCGTGCCATGGCGAGGAACTGGTCGGGGCGTTGCGGATCCAGCAGCAACTCCCACGGCCAGGCGCACACTTCCTGCGGCGCGGCGAGGATCCGCACGAGCAGCTGAGTTCCCGCCCGCCCGGCGATTCCCCGGCTCTGCTGCAGCAGCGTTTCGATGTCGGGGATCCCGAACACCAGGTCCGTCAGCACTTTCCCGACGTCGAGCGCGTGGGCCGCGGCGTCGGTGCGCGCGTGCCGGACGGTGTCGGTCAGCCATCCGGACGGCGCGTCGATCGTCTTTCCCGTGACGTCGTTCGGCAGTTTCCATTCCGGGATCTCTCGCCGCACCGCGAACACCGAGCCCATCCAGGACTGCGCCGACAGCCACACGTGGTCGCCCGCCCGGAGCACGCTGATCTCCAGTTCCTCGAAACCGGTTGCGGGTCTCATATTTCCGCGCTCCTAGGCGTCGACGGACCGGGCGATCTCGTCGAGGTCGACGACACTCGCGACGTCGGTGACCGGGTGCACCCCGGGCGCGCGCACGGTGATCCGGTAATCCTGGGCGGATAATCCGTCGAGGACTGCCTGCTGCCAGCCGTCGACGGCCGGCGACAACGGGTGCTGCCGGCTCGGACCGCCTGCGACGGGCTCGACCGACGCGACCAGCCGAGCGCCCCCGGCACCGGTTCGCGCGCGGATCACCAGCGGCTCGGCCGTCGTCACGTCGTCGACCTCCAGCGCCACCGATTCGTTCACCGCCGGAAACACGTTCGGGGGCGCGAGAACTGCGGTGGTCAGGATCCCGCCCACATGGTCGAGCACCGGGTCGTCGTTCTGCAGGGATCCGTGCCGCTGGCTGAAGAACGCCGCGTTCTTCCATCCCGTCATGAGTTCGTGCGGGGTGGCCGACAGCTTCGGCACGGTGCCGTCGCCGCCGCTCTCACCGGGCCCGCGGACGGTCATCGTCTCGACCTTCGACCCGGATAGCCGGGCGGCCCATTTGGTGGGCTGGAAGTCGCCGATCACCGGACGGATGTCGTAGCCCACGGTTCCCGACTTCAGCCGCGCGTCGACGGCGTCGCGCAGGTCCCGGTGCAGTCGCACCGCCGCGCCCATCCGGCCGGCGTCGAGTCCCGTGCCCGACCAGTCGAGCGTCGTGTCGTCGAGTGCGCGCCACGACCCGTCGTCACCCGCCATGCACCGATACGACGGCAGCAACTGGTAGGCGGACGTGAACGACCCGATCAGCGCACCGAGGTCCACGGTGAACGGGCCCCAGCCCTTGCGGAATCCGTTGACGAGGAAATCGAGCGCATTGACCGAACCCGAGTACGGGGTGCCGAACGTGACGAGGGTGCGGGTGTCGCGCCACCCGTCCAGCAGTTCGAGGAACAGTCGGGCGACGATGCCGCCCATGGAGTGGCACACCAGCACGAGCTTGGCGTCCGCGTTGCCCGACGTCTCGCGCCACCGCGCCAGCCAGTCGTGGGATCGCCGGGCCAGCGCGCGGGCCGCCACCCGGTTGTCGCGCCGCCAGTCGTAGGGCAGTTCGAAATAGTTGTCGCCGGGAACGGCCCCGAATCGGCGGACCACGTCGTCGCGGAACTTCGTGTAGCCGTCGATCTTCCAGTCCAGGCCGGGAACGAAGTGGAAGTCCGGCACCAGCCGGGTGGCCACGACGCCGTCGCCGAGGTCGTCGACATCCGGGGCGTCGCCGTCGAGTTTCAGTGTTTTGATGTTCCTGCCCAGCGAGAGCACACTCGCCAGCACCACGCCCGGTGTCGGTGCCCACACGTCCTTGCCGTCACGCGCGAGGACCGACCCGCCGATACCGGGCAACAACACGACGACGTCTTTCATGGCGGCCTCCGGGATCGAACGCCCAGGAGAGGGCGGCTTCGAATCCCAGTCTTCTCTTACTCGCCGCAATACACACGAGTAGCGGACCACTCGGTTTGCAGTTTTTCGGCGGGGCCGCCGACGCTCAGCGCTGCGCGAAGTTGAGGTAGGCCTTCGACGGCGTCGGACCGCGCTGGCCCTGGTACTTGGAGCCGACGGCCGAGCTGCCGTACGGGTGCTCCGCCGCGCTCGACAGCCGCAGCAGGCACAGCTGGCCGATCTTCATCCCCGGCCACAGGGTGATGGGCAGGTTCGCGACATTGGAGAGTTCCAGCGTGATGTGCCCGTTGAAACCCGGGTCGATGAATCCGGCCGTCGAGTGCGTGAGCAGTCCGAGGCGGCCGAGCGAGGACTTGCCCTCGAGGCGTCCCGCCAGGTCGTCGGGCAGCGAGCACACTTCCAGCGTGGAACCGAGGACGAACTCGCCGGGGTGCAGAACGAACGGCTCCCCCTCCGCCGGCTCCACCAGCGTGGTCAGCTCGTCCTGCCGCTGAGCTGGGTCGATGTGCGTGTAGCGGGTGTTGTTGAACACCCGGAACAGGCTGTCGAGGCGCACATCCACGCTCGAGGGCTGGACCATCGAATCGTCGAACGGGTCGATGCCCAGACGTCCAGTGGAAATTGCGGTACGGAGATCGCGATCGGAGAGGAGCACAGGTAGAGGTTAACGGGTGTGGATGGCCATCGAGAGCAGCAGTTCGGTGCAGGTATCCACCAGCTCCTCCTCGGGGAGCGTCACGGTCCCGTTCAGCCATGCCGTCAGGGTCTGGGCGAGGCCGCCGACCATGAAGTGCGCGGCGAGGTCGAGGCGCGGGCTCTCGGCCACCTCGTAGTACCCGACCGTCTGCCTCGTGACCAGGCCCGCGAACAGTCGCGAGCTGTCGAGGCGACGCTGCGCCAGCACCGCGCTCGACTGCGCCACCGAGAACATCAGCCGGCCGTGCCGCGGATCCTCGGCAACCTCCCGCACGATGTTGCGGACCCCGGCCCGGACGATCTCCCGCTCCCCCGGCCCGGCGTGCGTCACGGCGTCCAAGGTGCTGGTGGCGATGCGTTCCACGACGTGGTCGTAGACGGCGACGGTCAGCGCGTCGCGGTCGGGGAAGCTCTCGTAGAAGTAGCGGGTGGCGAGTCCGGCCTGCTTGCAGACTCCGCGCACGGTCAGGGCGTGGTCGCCGTCCGCGCTGCCGAGCAGGTCGAGTCCGGCCTCGATAAGCTGGCCGCGTCGTTCCGATCGACGCTGGTCACCCTCCTGGCCGCCGTACACCCTGTCCGACGCGATTGCCATGGACACATCTTCGCACTTGCCTCTGGACTCGCCACATATATGTGAGTACGGTCGTATTCAGATAGGAAATTCACCGCTTGCGACAGGAGTGCACATGTCGACATCTCTCGAGGTGCCGGACCGACTCGAACTGGTCATGGACGGCGCCGGCCTGCTCGCCGGCGCAGCAAACGTGATCATGCAGCTCTCCCACCCCGCCGTCGGATACGGCGTCGTGGAAAGCCGCGTCGAAAGCGGACAGATCTTCCGGCACCCCATCAAACGAACCCGGACCACCCTCACCTACCTCGTCGTGGCGGCCCGCGGCACCGACGAGGAGAAAGAAGCGTTCCGCAACGGCGTCAACCGCGTCCACGCCAAGGTGCAGTCGGGGCCGGACAGCCCCGTGCAATACGACGCATTCGATCCCGAACTGCAGCTGTGGGTAGCCGCCTGCATCTACCGCGGATTCGAGGACGTCCACCGCTCCATGCACGGCGAACTCACCGCCACCGAGAGCGAATACTTCTACCAGCAGGGCGCCACCTTCGGCACCACCCTGCAGGTGCCGAAGGAGATGTGGCCCGCCACCCGCGCCGCCTTCGAGGACTACTGGAACAAAGCCCTCGCCGACGTGTCGATCGACGACACCATCCGCGAATACCTGGTGTCCGTCGCCAAGGTCGAATTCATGCCCGCCGTCGTGTCGCGCCTGTTCGGCCGGCTCAACCTGTTCTTCACCACCGGCTTCCTGCCACCGCTCTTCCGCGACCAGATGCACCTCACCTGGACCGCCAAGGATCAGCGACGCTTCGACCGGACCATGAGCACCATCGGCGCCGTCAGCCGACGCCTCCCCGTCACCATCCGCGAACTCCCCTACGTCCTGCTCATGCGCGACCTCCGACGCAGAATGCGGACCGGCAAACCCCTCGTATGACACTCCGCGCGTGTGCCCGCGTAGTCCGGATCACCATCTGATAATGTTTCCGCCGCAGGGTGTTGGGCCTGCCTACGGGCGCCCAATATCGTGCGCGCCGATGTAGTTCAATGGCAGAACATCAGCTTCCCAAGCTGAATACGCGGGTTCGATTCCCGTCATCGGCTCCACGGCGTGTTCACCCGATAGAGCCTGTTGGGTTCACCTATTAGCCCGGGATCGGATTCGGACCCCCTATTTCTGCGCATTCGACGCTGCGTCGCCCGCTTCTTCGGTCGGGGTGCAAGACTTATGCACCGCAACTAATTTCGCATTCCAAAGCCCCGCAACGCGCGGCCGGGAGTCAGAACTTCCCGACGTCGGCGACGAGTCGGTTGGCGAGTTCGTCCGAGGACTGTGGGTTCTGTCCCGTGTAGAGGTTCCTGTCGACCACGATGTGCGGCCGCAGCGGAAGGAGGCCTTTGGAGTAGTCGACGCCCGCCTCTTTCAGCTTGTCCTCGAGCAGCCACGGTGCCTTTTTCGCGAACCTGTTGAGCAGTTCCTCGCGGTTGGACAACCCGGTCATTCGGTAGCCGGCGAAGGGTGAGGTGCTGTCGGCGTCGGTCGCGGCGAGAATCGCCGCCGGTGCGTGGCAGAGCAGGGCGAGCGGCCTGCCGGACGCGAGTCGATGGGCGAGCAGCGCACCGGAGGTCGTGTCGTAGGCGAGGTCCTCCATGGGGCCGTGGCCGCCGGGATAGAACACCACATCGAATTCTTCCGGGTCGACGGAGTCCAGCGCGGCGGGGCTCGCGAGCACATCTTCGATGCTGTCGAGGTAGCGCTTCACGTCCCGACGCTTCCAGGGCATTCCACCGGAGATCCCGAGGCTGAGTTGATCGAGCGTCGGGGCCTTGCCGCCCGGGGTCGCGACGGTGACGTCCCAGCCTGCGCCGGAGAAGATGCGGTGGGGCACCGCGACCTCCTCGGCCCAGTACCCCGAGGGGTGCACGGTGCCGTCGCTGAGCGTCCAGCGGTCGGCTGCCGAGATTACGAACAGAACTTTCGTCATCACGTTCCTCCTGATGTGATCGTGCCTCGTCTCGCCTCGCGAGCCAATCGTTCGTGGCACACGGTGTGTGAATCTGCCTCGCGTCACACCCGCAGTGCGGCACCGAGGCTGCCGGTTTCGGCTCGCTGCGTCGACGCGAGCCAACGTGAGTAGCGGCGCAGCGCACGGCGCTTCAGCAGCTGATCGACCAACAGCGCGACGGCGGGTCGGACGCCGAGCGCGGGATTCTGCCCAGCGGCCATCCTGCGCATCTGGTACCGGACCATGGCCATGCCGGCGAGTGACGCCAGCGGCTTGTCCGACCAGGTCACCGGCCTCAGGGTGCCGGCGGCCGGCAGGCGCTCGCGCCAGCGGTGCGGCAGGTCCGGAGTCGCGGCAAGTGCTGTTCCGATGCCGATCACCGCGACGTTGTTGGCCAGGACTCGTTCAGCGGTGTCTCGGCGGGAGATCCCGCCGGTCAGCATGAGCGGCACCGCACTGGTTGCGGCCAGATCTGCCGCGAGATCGAGGAAGTAGGCTTCGCGGGCCGCGGTGCGTCCGTCGGCGGGGCGGCCGGACATGGCAGGGCTTTCGTAACTGCCCCCGGAGATTTCGACGAGGTCGACTCCGAGCGGTTCGAGCATGGCGATCACCTGGCGGGCGTCGTCGGCGTCGAAGCCGCCTCGCTGGAAGTCTGCGGAGTTCAGCTTCACCGCGACGGCAAAGGTCGGCGACACGACGGCGCGGATGCCGCGGACCACCTCGAGCAGCAGCCGCGCGCGGTTCTCCAGCGAGCCGCCCCATTCGTCTGTGCGCGTATTGACCAACGGAGACAGGAATTGCGAGAGCAGGTAGCCGTGCGCGGCGTGGACCTCCACGCCGTCGAATCCGGCCTGCTCGGCTCGGTGCGCGGTGGTGGCGAACCGGGTGATGGTGTCACCGATCTGCTCGGCGGTCATCGCGACCGGGCGGCCGAATCGCTTGGAATGCCGGCCGACGTCGACTGCGACGTCCGACGGTCCCCAGACCACCCCGGGCATCGCCGCCTCCACCTGCCTGCCGGGGTGGCTGATCTGCATCCACATGGCCGCGCCGGCGACCTTGCCGGCCTGTGCCCACGCCTCGAACGGCTCCAGCGGCGTTTCGGCGTCGAGGACGACACCACCGGGCCCGGTCAGCGCTTCGGCGTGCACCATCACATTTCCGGTGATCAGAAGGCCGGCTCCGCCGATCCCCCACCGTCGATACAGGCTGATCAGGCGGTCGTCGGGTAGCTGCGCCTGCCCCGCCAGCCCCTCTTCCATGGCTGCTTTCGCGATTCTGTTGCCCAACACCTGCCCAGATTGCAGTTCGATGGGCGAGAACAAGTCTTCCGATGCCGATCCCCGTGTCATGTGCACGTCCCTTCGATCGATGTGTTAGCGGTGCTTACACGGTATGCGGTGCTAACATAGACGTTGCATGTAAGCACTGTCAACACGCGTTAGGTTGAAAGCATGCCCACTTCGTCCACCTCGTATCACCACGGCGATCTCCCCAGCGCACTGGTGCGCGCCGCGATGGATCTCCTCGAAGAAGACGGGGCGAGCGAGCTCTCGCTGCGCGCCGCGGCTCGTCGTGCCGGCGTGTCCACCGCCGCGCCGTACCGCCACTTCGCCGATCGCACGGCACTGGTGTCCGCCGTCGCCGCCGTCGGCTACCGCGAACTGGCCGAACACCTGGCCGCAGCGCATCCCGCGCCCACCACGGCCGAGGACCTGACCGCCGTCGCCATCGCCTACGTCCAGTTCGCGCTGACTCGGCCGGGACTGTTCCGAGTGATGTTCGCCGAGCCGTGCGACCCGAACAGTCCCGAGCGCGTGGCCGCGGCGTCGGCCATCACCGAGTACCTCACATCCGTCGTGCGGCAGGCTGTTCCGAATTCCGATCCGGACGGGATGGCGACAGCGATGTGGGCGTTGGTGCACGGTTTGGCGTTCCTGCATCTCGACGGCAAGTTCGAGGCTTCGCCCGACAAGGCCGTCGCCGACCGGGTCCGCGCGGCAGTGAATGCGGTGCTCGGCGCGTCGACTCCGGACGCCACTCCCTCACACTCCGGCGACTGACGGCGCCGAGGCCGCCGAGCGGGCGCCCCGCCACTTGTTGACAGTGCTTACATCCCCCGTTAGCTTTGGTGTTAGCACTGTTCACATGCGAGCAAGGGAGTTGCGCCGATGCCATCGACACACGAGAACACGGTCGAGGTCGACCTGGGCGGCCGCACGGTCACTGTCCCGAAAGACGGTCTGTACGACAGGTACCGGATGAACACCGACCTCGACGACGTCGCCCGCGATCCTCGCGTCCGCAGCGTCGATTTCTTCCGACGCCTCCCCAAGACCACGGTCGACTCCGCGATCGGTGAGACGCTCACCCCGAACTTCTACTACCGCATCTCGACCGCCCGGCTCACGATGCTGGCCCCCACCCGCGCCATCCGCGCCCGCCTGCCCCGGGAGTTGGCGCCGCTGGAGGTCGCGCCAGGACTCGGGTTGGCCTCGCTGATGTTCTTCCGTTACGACGTGTGCGACATCGACTTCTACACCGAGGCCGCCGTCGGAATCGCCGTCCGGCCCGCGCGACACGGTCGACTCGGATTCGTCGACCTCGCAGCCGCCCTCCAGAACGACCACCTCACGTCCTATGTGCTGTCACTTCCGGTGAGCACCGAGATCGCTCAGGTGCGCGGCCACGACGGCTACGGATTCCCCAAGTGGGTCACCGATCTCGACGTCCACATCGACGCCGACCGAACCACCGCAACCGTGGCCAACGACCACCGCGAGACCGACGTGGCGCTGTCGGTCGCCACACCGGCGCAGACATCCCATCCGACCGGCGCGCGCGTCAGCGCGCTGACCTCGTACACCTCGATCAACGGTTCGTGGCATTCGACCCTGAGCCAGACCAACGTGCTGTCGACCGGAAGCACGTACCTCCCCCGCAACATCGACCTCCGGATCGGGCAGGGCCGCATGGCCGACGACGTGCGCTCGCTCGCACCGATCAGGACCGTTCGACTCGACGTCACCACCGAAGCCCAACTGGCCCTGCACATGCCGGTGCCGATCTCGATCCCGAGCCGCTGACTCGGGACCGAGCCGGACGCATCAGTGTCTGCTGCGGCAGCGCCGTAGCCGGCCGGACAGGCATCGCTTCGCGCGGCGGAGGCACCGTCCACCTGGCCGAGTTCGCGGCACGGAAGTCCTCGGCTTCAGCGCCCGACTGCGCCCGATGCCACCGATCCGACGTTGAAGACGTCGAGGGTCGTCGCGACCGGCTGACCCGCAAGGACCATCGATCCACGTATCGTGCGGCAACGGTCGTCTCAGCGGCGTCCGCGGCGCTGTTTGATGAACGCCACCACAACTTCGCGCTCGCCCGACGACTCCCCCAGGAGGTCGGTGGTCAGCACGCGGTCCGTCAGTGCCTCCAGTGACCGCCACCTCGCACCGGGGTACCGCGGAAGGCCTCGGCGCGTGGTGACCGCCGTGGTCAGCAGGAAGGCAGACCCCGACACCTCGAACGAACAGCGCAGCGGAGAACCGAGCGTCGCCGCGTCGATCAGCGCGGCACCCACCTCGTCGACCGCGCGGGTGATGTCCGCGATCTCGGTGAGCAGGAAGCCGCGCCGGTGGGCCAACGTCCGCGCGACCGCCCGAACGATCGGCAACTGATCCCGGGTCGCCTCGACCCGCAACTCGGTGGTGCTCTGCGGCCGGGCGCTCACCTTGTTCACCCCGTTTCCGCCATTCGTTCCGCCGATCTGTGAATGCCGAGCGCTGCATGCTCGGCACCCTTCGCCGCCCGGGCTGTCACGATTTACTCGGAAGCTACTGCAGCGCAATACCATCACGAGACGCTGTCGAGTCAGGGGTGGATCGATCGACCTCTCCGCGCCATCACCCGCGTCTTCTCGTCGTCGAGTCGATGGAGGCTGATGACCCCGGCGTGGTTGGGACCGGAGTCGGAATTCCAGGCCACCCGTTCGTCCGCATGCTGCTCGGTGATGGTGGTGTCGAACTCGCCGACCTGCCCCGCCACGTCGATGGCCTCGGTGACTGTGCTCATGACGACCGCTTACCCGACGATCCCGCGTCCAACCCGTCGTTCCGTGCCGGATTCAACTGCAAGCCCGCTGGACGGGCATTGAGTCCTCTTCGCGACACAGGGCGGCCCCACGAACCGTGGAGACCCGCAGAGCCGCGCCCAGCTGCCGGGCAGGGCGAACTGGGCAGTTCCATTTCGCATCTTTCACGTTTCGAGTCTGATAGCACCCGCGCGACGTGCGACGTTGCGCTAGAAAGTAGTCGTGGATTCAGAGCAGGTGTTCGGTGGTGGTGAGCCACAGCGGGTGGGTAGTTTCCGCTTCTACCTGGACGGGCAGCGGTGGGAATGGTCCGACGCCGTCGCCCAGATGCACGGCTACCGGCCCGGCGAGGTGACCCCGACCACCGAACTGCTGCTCTCCCACAAACACCCCGAGGACCACCCGCACGTAGCCCGCGTTCTGGACCGGATGATCAACGACGCCGAACCGTTCAGCAGCAAACACCGCATCATCGACACCACGGGCAAGGTCCGACAGGTCGTGGTCGTCGGCGACCGCATGCACGACGACAGCGGCGCCGTCATCGGCACGACCGGCTTCTACATCGATATCACCGACTCCCACCGAAACGATGTCAAAGACTCCGTCGACGAAACCGTCGCCGCCCTCGAGCAATCGCGGGCGGCGATCGAGCAGGCAAAAGGGGCCCTGATGCTGGTCTACGGTATCCCCGCCGATCGTGCGTTCGACATCCTGACCTGGCGCTCACAGGAGACGAATACCCGGCTCCGCACCCTGGCCGAACGAGTCGTCGCCAGATTCGGCGAACTCGAACCCGACACCGGCCTGCGCACCCGGTTCGACCACTTGTTGCTCACCGCCCACCACCGACCACCTCGCTCGAGCTGAGGGCGGGGCGGTGCGCGAGCCGTCACCTTTCCTGCGCGGTGGCAATGTCGGGTGGGTCGGGAAGGTCGACATCGAGAACGAAGTCCAGCCAGATCAGGGCGTCTGCCAAGATTTCCGCGCGCAGGATGATGTCGAATTGTTCAGCGGCGGTAAGCGACCGCTCTCCCTCTACCAGATCCTCGGCGAGGAACGCCGACACCGTCCGCAGCATCCAACGCTCCGACGGGGGCAAAGCGTCGCCGTCGACGTACCGCCCTTCCGCGAAGCGAACGTCGAGGATCAACGTCTCCTCCGGACCCGCGCCACCCAGCCGCGCGATGACCACACCGACAGGGGCGTCGACAACCCACGCGAGCACATCGCCGTATACCGGCCGGCCCCCGGTCGGGTGCAGTTCGGTGCACATCCGGGATACCTCACACGAGAGTCGGGCGGCATCCCGGTCACCGACCAGTTGCAATAGACGACCGCCGAGAGCTGCGGCTGAAGAGCTGGTGGGCTGCCTACATTCGATCCCATGTCCGAGAGTGCCCAGCCTCGGGCGCACCCACACAATCCTGTCGAGCTCCTGCATCCGAGCATGCGCGACTCTCCTTCGTGCTGGTCGTGCGGCCTTCGCCAGGCGGTGCCACCGGCTCCGCGTCGCCTGGCGGCAGCGACCCACCGGCAGGTGCCGGGTTCGTGCCGGACTCCCGGTGGACGTGACCTCTTCCTGATCCAGAGACCCCGGCTCGTGGTGCGTCCGGCCCGCTCCGGCCCGGTCCGCTCGACGGAAGAGCAGGCGGCACTTCAGAGTGGGTAATCCCCGGTTATTGCGCCTGTCTCGTTGCGGTGCGGCCGAGCGGAGTCGCGCGGCATCCCCGTCGCCATGAGTGTCGAAAATTCTTGTAGCGCAGGGATCCCCAATTCTATCGGTGCGACGCCCGGCGACGAACGTGGTCCAAGTTGCGCGCGTCAGTGCTCGTCGGAAATGTCCAGCACGGCAAGCGCGGCCCACAAACAATCCGCGGCCAAGGCGATCGCCGGCCACGCACCGGATAAGGGTTGGTGTCGTCGAACTGATTCCTCGAAGGACTCGAGGCACGAGCGGGCTTCAGGCAGAGCGGTCCGCACGACGTGCAGGTAGGGCTCTCGATGGTGGGCCGGGTCCCAGGTGAGATCGTCGAATGCGGCCGAGAAGGCCTCGAGCAGTGCCGCCGCCTCGTGCCGAAGTTGCTCCAGTATGGGCGCCGGGAGACCTGCCGGCCGATCATCGGTGCCGGTGAGCGCCTCGACCGCGACTTCCAGCACCGACACATGCAGCAGGGTGTCGTCGAGAACCGTTGACCTGCGATCCGCCTACCTTGGTCAAGCCGGGGCTACGAAGGTTGCCGCGCAGACTTTCCCGGCCCTCGCGCAGCGCAACCCCGGCGCCGGTCGACTTGTGCAGATCCCACACCGTTGCCGTCCTCGGTCACTGTCGTGACGGCCGGACCGGAGGCCGTGGGCAAGATCGGCAAGCAGCGTCGAGAGTTCATGAGCACGTTGCAGAATCAGATCGCGGGCCGTCGAAAGCTGGTCGGGAGGCAGCACGAGCGCGTTGACCGCGACGCCGACGAGCACACCGACGGTGACATCGAGGACGCGATGAAGCACCAGGGCTGCGTTCGTGGCCGATCCGTACAGCACGACCAACAGGGCGGTGATCGCTACCCACATCCCGTCCGGCGCCAACCACCGGCTGCGGCCGAGGATCGTCCCGACTGCTACCGCACCTGCGATGGCGGCGAGTTCAGGCAGGGTGCCTGCCGCCAACGCGGCAACGAGCACACCGAGAACCACGACCGTGACCTGACGTGCGGCGGCGGACACCGAGCTGCGGACCGTGGTGCCGATGATGAACAAGGCGGCGTAGGGCGCAAGGAAAGCCTCCGGGCTCTGCAACACTCGATCGGCCAGCAACCAGGCGGTCAGCACCGCCACCGTGCACTTCACAGCGGACACCAAGCCCGGGTGCTGTAGCCCCCTGCGCAGCCGGGTACCCCAGCCACCCGCATGGCGTCGCTGCGTCCGGGTACCGACCCACGCGGAAAATGGCCATCTCATGTCAACACTTGTACCCATTCGATCGTCTCGGTTCACGAGTCCGTGTCCCGTGTTGGTGCCATCAAGCACACCGCACCGGCGCGCTCATGCTCATCGGCCGAGGCGGCCGATGTGATGCCAGTTACTGTCGAGCGATTCCTGTTCGTCCACCGGTGTGCCGATAGCATCAGCATCACACCCCTTCACCAGCTCTTTGAGATGCGGAGGGTGCCCCCTGACCCCGATGTCGAGCCATGGCATCACGCGCCGAGACCGTTCGTTTTCGACTGCGGACCCGGTGCAGTACAGATCGCCGTCCATGCCCCGGTCTGCCACTGCCCTTGCCCAGACATCAGGTGTAGAACCGCGACGAAGCGAAGATGCCTGTTGCACAACACTTCCCGACCATCCCCGGCACGACTATCCGATCCCGCAAGGAGGCCATACCAACCCACGCTCCGACATCGATCTCTTCGGTCACACCGTCGGCGACCGGCCCAGGTCCCCATCCGCAGCTTTACGTGCCCTGCTCTTGCCGGCGGATCGCGTCACTGTTCGACCCCGAAAGCGACCCCTCTCGCAATGCCTGATCATTCGCACCACCACATCGACCGCAACTGGCAGCGCCGCGCCTCCTGCCGGGGAACCGACACCGAGGTGTTCTTCTCCCTTGACGGTGAACGCGGCCGCGTCCGTGCCCAGCGCGAGCACACTGCCAAACTCATCTGTCAGGACTGCCCCGTCCTCACCGAATGCCACGCCCACGCCCTCACTGCCGAAAGTCACGGCATCTGGGGCGGCATGTCCGAAACCGAACGCGCCCGCCACACCCGACGAACCCGCCACGCGGCCGCCCGACCCAGGGAGCGCGTCCCGGCGCCGGACTCCTCACCCGTGCGGATCCGAACACCCAGAGCCTGAGAATGGCGGCCTGGGAGGCACGGAAACGATGCCGCTCGATGGTTCGCTCTGCAGGTCCGGAGTACTCGCCCGGTGGGCGGCTCGGGGTACTCGACATCGCTTCGAACTCGGCGCAGCTGCAGATCGTCGAGGCGACTGCGGGTGCACCGCCGTTGCCGCTGGGCGCGGGCCGGCCGACCCGATATTTCTTCGACGCCGACCCACCACCACGCAAGCAGATCAACCAGCTGCGCCGGTATGTGCGCGACACACTGCGCGAGACCGCGGACCGGTTGCGGTGGGAGGGCGAACCGCAGCTAGTGGTGGCGACGTCGCTGCGAGTGGACTGGGGAACGGTCCCGCGGGCTGGCTGGTCAACCCGCAGAACCTGGACCGATGTCCCTACCGGTCGAGCACCTGCCCTGACTCACCGCTTTCCCCAAAATCCGCCCGGGCAATCCATCTCTGACCGGATGAACCCACGACCCGGGAGAAACGGCAGCGAACAACGCGTTTCCGAGACCCACCGTCGCTCACTTCGCGGGGTCGGGTCCGTGTTCGATGATGTTCAGGGCTGCATGGGTGGCCAGGGTGCCGCCGATACTGACCGAGTCGTCGTCGAACGCGTTCGCTCGGCTCGAGTGCAGGTTCAATGCACCCATCGTGTGTTGGGTGCCGGTCTTCTCGCATCGAGTGCACCCGAGACGATCTCGCTGCCGCTCGCCTTCGCTGCCGGCGCGGTGCTGGCGTCGTTGGCAGACACCCTCATGCCCGAGGCCTACGAGAAGGGCGGTCCGACAGTCGCGTTGAGCACTACTGCGGGATTCGTGCTCTCGTATGTGCTCGCGACTGTCTGACCGGATACATAGCCGGCATCGTCGCCGGCGCCGCAGGCACCACGATGCTCGACGCCGTCACTTGGACATGGCGATCCGGGGCCGTCCCGCGAGCACCGTCCCGGAGAGGACCGTCGAATCCGTTGCATCCGCAGTGGGCTTCGTGGTTCCCGCGCGCGGAGACGCCCCCGCGGCGCGGCGGTCGGCGTTCGGGGCACTCGGCGGAATCGCCGTCGGCACCGTGCTCGGCGTGGCCGCCTCCCTCGTCCCCGGCGGCGGAACGGTCGAGCACTGTCCGGTCTGCCGTGATCGGTGTGGCCAGCGGCCTGCGAAGTTCTACGGGCATCGCCGCGGCACTCTTGGCGGATGCCACCGGATCGGCACGTCGAACCCGTCTGATCGGCGCGGCACGGAGGTAGCCGTTACCTGTCCTCTCTGGAGAACGGTCGCAAGGCTGCCGCGCGCTGTGAGGTCGCCGCGCCGAGGAACGCGTCTACACCGCGGCGACGACCGACGAGCAGAGCGGCGAGGGTGTCGGCGTCGGTGTGAACCGTGCACGTCGGATCGGTGGCGACCTCCCTGGTCACCTCGGCCATACCGTCGTCGACGGTGACGGTCCACCGGCCGTGCCCGGCGACGTCGAGAACGAACCTCGCGTCCGAGTGGGTAAGCGCGACATCCTCCACTCGCTGCATTCCGGCGAGCCGGGTGATGCAGACCGACAATTCCAACGCCGGTTACCGCTCCACCGCATCGACGTCGGCGGTGTCACCGTCACTCTCGCGTAATGCCCTGCCCTGCTGGACATACTGCTCGTACTTCTCCGCGTTCTTGTCCGAAGCCCGGGTATCTCGCGGCGGCAACTGCTATTCGTCCTCGGCCGGCATGCCGGCCTACAACTCCCGTCCGCGTTCGAGTTCGGCGTCCAGTTCGGCGCCGAAGAGCAACGCCAGATTGGTGATCCACAACCAGACGAGGAACACGATGACTCCGGCCAGAGCGCCGTATGTCTTGTTGTAGCTGCCGAAGTTGGCGACGTAGAGCCCGAAGAGGACCGACGTGATGATCCACGTGACGATGGCGAGGAACGCGCCGGCGCTGATCCAACGGAACTTCGGTTGTCTCACATTGGGTGTGACGTAATAGAGGATGGCCACGGCTACCACCACGATGCCGAGGACGAACGGCCAGCGGGCAATGTTCCACACGGTCAAGGCGGTGTCGCCGAGTCCGACCGCGTCTCCCGCCGAGCGTGCGACGGGGCCGCTCAGGGCGAGCATTGCCGCACCGGCGGCCACCAGGACCAGACCGACGACGGTCACAGCCAGCATCAGGGGCCGTAGCTTCCACACGGGACGACCCTCCTCGACTTCGTACATGCGGTTCATGGCCCGCCCGAACGCCCCGGTGTAGCCGGAGGCCGACCACACCGCACCCAGCAGGCCGAGAACGAGAGCACCGACGGGTCCGGCTCTGCCTCGCGCGCCTCCGTCTATGACGGTCTCGCCGCGAGTGCTGGCATTGCCATCCGTACCTCTGTCTCGCGCAGGTGGAAGCGTCCTCAGGTCTGTGGCCCATCCTGAGCGTACGCGCCGCGGCACTCGCGACGATTCTTTTTGCTGCGTTTGCGCTCGTGCGGAGTGCCACCGCGCGAAACACTGCACCGCCGACGTCGTCCGTTCTCGCACTCAATATCGGCGCCTCGGGCATGCTCTCAGCTGTTGCTGATATATCCGATATTCTCTATCAGTTTCTGACACTGTCTGTCACCGCGAATTGGTGACTGCGGAATTCGTGGGCCGGCGGTCTTCGGGGTGTTCGCAAAGGGATCCGACGGAGGTCCGGTTGCCTTCTCGCCGCGCGGGTCTGGGTCACCAACTCTGTGGCCGCGCGGACCGGGGCTCCTCTCGGCAGGACTATGTCCGGCTGTGCGGGAGCGACGGCGGAGAGGAGGAGAGGGCGGAGACATCGCATTTCCTCGGGTGTCGGGCTCGGCAGGACAAGAGGTGTCGCCGGCTGATCAGGAAACAATGTTGTGGGAGAAGGCTCTTGGTGCGGTACGTCGGATCTGCCGGTATAGTGGTTCGTGTCTCGGGGGAGCAGCGAGCGGGGCGTGGCCGGATGCTCGACGACGCGGCCCGGGGGCCGACACCCGGTGGTGCGGTGTGGCGGGATCGATTGGCTCGGTTCACAGGTGGCGCGAATCGAGCGGTTCTTGTCGGAGGTCGGCGTTAGGGTCGAGGCCCTGCGAGAGGTGACGGGGCAGAGGCGGGGAAAGGGAGGCGTGATCGATGAGCTTGTCGGGGATGGCGGCTGTTCTCGGAAGACCGATCGGCCCGGGTTGGTCCGGGTTGCGCCTGGCGCCGGGTCGGCCGACGTGAGCGGGCCGGGATCGACTGCGCCGCGGCAGTTCGCGTTCACCACCCGCGCCCACGTGGCGGTCGACGAGGCGACCGGCGAACCGATCGGTCTCGACGACGTCGATACCCGGGTGGGGTGGCTCCTCGACCTGGTCGCCGCGGCCGGCACCGAGTTGGTGGCGCGGCTGTGGCAGCCGGTCACGTTCGATGTGCTCGCCGCCGGACGGGACGGTGCGGGTCGCCGGCTGCCCGCACAGGGTCATGTCGCCGCCGCCCGCCTCGGCTGGCACCCGCACTACCCGGACGGGGTCTACGTACCGTCGCGGGTGAGCAGGATGGTGACCGCGCAGGTGATTGCGACCCTGCGGACCCTGACCTACCGGGACACCGCGATCACGGCACTGTCGGCGCGATTCGACGCGGTCACCGGCACTCTGGCGCCGCCGACCGAACCGGGCGACTGTGTGCCATTGGGTTTCGCTCGGGGCATACGGCGCCAGCTCGCCGCACACGCCCGCCGCACCGACGGGGCGCAGCCGACCCGAGTGCGGATCACCGACCTGCAGGGACCTCCCCGAATGGCGGCGATGGCCCGACTCTCCGCCGCCGACCGGCAGCTCGCGCAGATCACCGCGACAGACCGTGAGTTGGTGTTGACGGTGAAGCTACCGACCTGCCCGGCCCCGGCGGGGCGGGCGCGGTGGCGGCGGGTCCGGCTGACCGCCGCGATCCCCGGGCACCTGCATGACAGAACTGTCATCGACTGGCATCTGCCGACCCTAATTGTCGACCGCCGGGGTTTGTTGTGGCGCTGCGCCGCGACCGAGCTCGTCCCCGAGGGTGACCTGGGATCGGCCACCGTCGCGGTCGGGGTGGATTGGTCCCCATCCACGCTCGGTGCCGCCGCCATCACCACCGAGAACCCGGACGGGTTGTCCTCGGATTATCGGGGCTTCACCTACGACGACCGCGGCCTCGGGACCAAACTGGCACGCCTGCAGGCCGAGGGGCAGATGCTGCACCGGAAGGCGGCCCGGTTGACGCGGCTGGCCGCCACCGCCCCACCCGAGGTCCGCGCCCGACTGGAGACGAAGATCACCGTCCTGAATGACCACCGCACCGCGGTGGGCGTCAAGCGCGGCAAGATCAACCGGGAACTGGGATTCCACTTCGCCCGCCAGGTCACCGACTACGCCGAGGCGGCGGGCGCGCAGGTGATCGCGGTCGAGGACCTCACCACCCTCGAGACCCGCGGACACGGAAAGGTCAACAACAACCGGGCCGCGCAGTCCGCCCGCCGAAAGGCTGTCGCCGCCCTCGCCCACACCGCCGCCGCTGTCGGTGTCACGGTGGTGTCGGTGTCGGCCCGCGGATCGTCCGCGTTGTGTCCGGGCTGCGACGCACCACTGGCACGCCCCGGCGGCTATCACACTGCGTGGTGTTCGGGTTGCGGGGTCGGCGGCAACCGCGACCACGTCGCCGGGGTGAACCTCGCCAAACGCGCGCTCCTCGGCAGAAGCAAGGCCACCCGGCGGCGGGGGCAGCTGCCCGCGATCCGGGTCGCCGAGCACACACCAGTCCGCAGGTCCCGGGACAAGACCAGTCCGACACCACCTCGGCCGCGGCACCGCCGGGTCCGCCGCAGCCTCCCCACCGTGACACCGCGGGCGGGGGTGACTCGGAAACAGCATGTTCCTGCACCACAAGCGTCGGTGTGGGACACGGTCAAACCCACACCACCACACGGTGATACGGGTAGCCGTGACACACGTCCATCTCCCACACCCGCCACGCAAGTGGCAGACAGTATGAGATCTACGTAGACGCTCTTGTCGTGAAGGATCTTCAGTAGCCTACAACCGGCCACATCACACCTCGCGGTCAAGCCCGTGACGAAATGAATCGCCGGAGCGGCACGAACGATGCGATTCGCCCGCCTCAGGCGAAACCCTCGCCGGTGGGGTCGGCCGCGCGTCAATCGAGGAGATTGTCGCCGCCGATCGGGTCGGTTGTCCACGCCGCGCACGTCCAGCCCGTGTCGAAGCTGCCGTGCATCTCGACGAGACCGGTGTTGGCGAGGGGGTGAGCCCGGATGAAGTCGCTGTCCAGATTGCCGGCGCGGGCTCCCGCCCACGTACGGATGGCGGCGCCGTGGCTGACGACGACGGCGGTGTCCGCGCCCGAACGCAGGATTTCGCGAACCGCACCGTCGAATCGCTCGAAGAAGGCATGCCCGTCCGGCCCGTCGGGCATGGTCGGCGCGTTGTCACCGGCGGCCCAGGAGCTGAAGACGGCATGATACTGCTCGATCGCGTCCGGGTCGGAACGGTCTTCCAGCGCGCCGGCCGCGATCTCCCGCAGCCCGGCGAGCTGCTCCGGACGCAGCCCACGCGCCGCGCCAAGGGCTCGGCCGTCTCGTGAGTGCGCACCTGCGACGAGACGTAGATGGCGTCGACACCGCGACCGCCGAGCGCGCGGGGAACCGCGGCCGCCTGCTGTCGTCCCAGCGGGGTCAGACCTGGTCCCGGGACCCGGGTGGCGAGTTCACCCCGGACGTTGGCGGAGGTTTGGCCGTGGCGGATGAACAGCCATTGCACGCCCGCAGCCTACTGTCGGCAGGGAAGGACCTCGCGCCGGCGGTGCCGTGAACCGTCGCCGCACGTATCCGGTTCAGCCTCGAGGCCGCAGATCCGGGAGCGGGTGCGCAGCGATCAGACGGTTGCGACCAGCACCAACTCGGCGAGTCCTCGACGGAATCCGACCCGAAAGCCACCATAGGACTGTGCTGTGATGCTGCTGACCTGGACTGCTTCCGCCGATGCCGCAATCTGACCAGGTCAGCGCCTGCGTTGGCCGAGGTGCGGCACCATGTATCTGATGCAGTTGTCGATCTTCTCGCGCCACGCCGCTATCGCGGCATCCTGATCGGAATTCCCGATCGCCTCCAGGACGCGGCCGTCATCGGTGATGATTCCCTCCACGGGATGTTGATACGTGACCCCCAGTGCGGCCGCGAACAGGCGGATCTGCAGGGTGAGACGGGTGAACATCGCTTCGATACGCGGCATGTCCGCCGCGCGCGCCAGTTCGTCTTGAAGGTCCAGATCCAGCGACCCGGTGACCAGTGGCTCGTCCTCCATGGCGCTGCGTCCGATGCGTTGGTACAGGGCGTCGACGGTGTCTGGCACTCCACCGCCGCGTGCCGCCAGACGACGCACGAGCGCCGTGCCGAGCAGGCCGCGCGCCGTGTAGGACTCCAGCACGTCGCGTTCGGCGGGTGTCGGCACATAGAAGTTGCCGGCACGGTCCTGGTCGACCAGACCGTCCTCCACGAGGTGTCGCAGTGCGTCGACGAGCGTCCCTGCCGATAGCCCCGTCCACGAGGTCATCGTCCGCGCATTGATCACCCGGCCGGCGTGCAGGGCGCCCTCTGCAATCGCCTCACACAGTCCCGCCACCACTATCGCCGCGTCTGTCTCCCGCCGGGCCTCCGTCGCCGCCGATGCGACTTTGGCATCTGAGTCAGAAGTTCGATCCCACCGAGTCCAGTGAAATTCCCCGCGAGGGCCCTCATACCACTCGCGGATGGCCCGTTCCAGGTCGATCAGTTCGGGAAGCTGACGTGCGTCGATCGCAGATGCCACGGGAGCCAGCAATTCCAGCCATCGGCGCCTCTCCACGGTCACCGTCCGGATGCTGCGGGTCCGGCGCACCCACGCTGCTGTCGTCTTGTCCGGCTCGAAGTCGAGTATCACGGTCACCGCACGGTCCCGAGGCGCGTACTGAAGCGCGTGGCGCAATCGTTCACCCGGACCGATCGACATTCCTCGCGGCACGTCCTCGGCGCAGATGGATCCGCACAACAGAACCTCGACCGCATCCGAAATCTCGCGCGTTGTCGTCGCACTCCGGTGCGTCCGTCCCGACTTCGTCGGCCCACTGTGAAAGACGAGCACGCTGCTTCCCGGCTCGAGGTGCACGTACGCCAGAACCGCATTGGGCGGCAGGTCAGGATCGGCGGCGGAACCCGCCGCCGGATAGTGATCGCGCCGGATCCGGGAGACGGTCGACTGGCTCACCCCCACGTGTTCGGCGATGCTTCGGGTGGTCCAACGACCTTCCCCAGGGGGCTCGAGCACGCACGTCAGAGTGCGGTGCACCATATCGCCGGTAGCGCTCGGACGGCCCGCTCGAGGCGCGTCGGCCAGGCCGTCGATGCCGTACTCGACGTACCGCTTGCGCCATTTCCCGACCGTGCGAACGGTGACGTCGCTCCGGCGTGCCACCTCTGCCGCGCCCATTTCCGCGCAGCTCAACACGATCCTCGCGCGAGCGGCCTGGTCTTGCGTCGTTCGGCGGGATGTCGCCATGCGACTCAACTCGGCACGCTGAGCGACGGTCAGTTGCAGGGGGCCACGTCTCACACCTGAATAGTATCTACTTTTCACTCAGTGCAGATCGGATCGTCCGCCCCACTCCCCCAATCGGGTTCCTCTGCCGCATGCTTTCATGCAACCCCGAATGTGATGTCCGCCACTGTCGCCGGGTGCGTCGAGCCGTAACGCTCGCGTCCACAGGCGAGGGCGCACCCATGGCCGGGTTGCGAGTTCCGCCCGAACCGCGCGTGAAGCAACCGACTCGCAAGGTCCGCCGCCAGCGCCGAGCCGGGCGCTGATTGATCCGCTGACGTAACAAGGAGATCTCCATATGTCACAGTCCGATACTTGGTGCGCGTCCAGGAGATTCCCATGCCATTGACACGAAATGCCACAGCCGATTCGGGCGCAAGCGGCAAGACTTCCGAGGCCTTCAGGAAGAAGTTCCAGATCCGACTGATCACCGTCCTGGTCGGCGGTATGTTCCTCGACGGCTACATCCTCGGCATCATCGGACCGGTCACCCACACGATCGAGACGAGCGTCGTAGGCATGACCACGGCCTGGATCGGACTGGAGGCGGCTTCGGCTCTGATCGGCATCATGATCGGATCTCCGATCGGAGGGTGGCTCGCCGACAAACTGGGCCGCAAGCCGCTCCTGTTCTGGGACATAGTCCTGTTTGCCGTGGCATCGGCCGCGCAACTCTTCGTCGACGGGCCGCTCGAGCTGTTCCTCGTACGGCTGGCGATGGGCCTCGCCGTCGGCATCGAATACGCCGTCGGCTGGCCACTGCTGGCGGAGTTCGCACCCCCGCACCTGCGCGGTCGGTTGCTCGGGGGCACCGTCATCGCGTGGTACGCCGGATTCTGCGTCGCGTACATCGTCGGGTACTACCTCAACAAGGCCGGGGTGAGCTGGAATGTCGTGCTGGCGACGAGCACCCCGATCGCTGTCGCCATCCTGATCGGTCGCATCGGCCTGCCCGAATCGCCGCTCTGGTTGTGGAGCAAAGGCAAGCAAGACCAGGCCAAGGGGATCGTCGGCAAGTATCTGGACACCGACTACATGACCGATATGGTCAAGGCCAAGAGTGGCGGACCGGCCGGCTCGATCGCCATGTTGTTCTCGCCGTCGGTCTGGCGGTCCACACTGTTCACGGCGGGGTTCTGGGCGTGCGCCGTCACCCCGTACTTCGCGATCGCAACCTTTGCAGACAATCTTCTGAAGGATTTCGGGCTCACCGGACTCCTGGGAGGCGTGAGCCTGTCGGTGTTCGCCGTGTTGGGCGTTACCGCAACCATCCTCGTCGTCGACAGGGTCAAGCGGCGAACGCTCACGGTGCCACCCCAATGGATCGCGGCGATCGTGCTGGTGATCGCCGGGCTGTGGGCGGGTGCGCCGCCGATGATCATGCTCGCACTGTTCCTCCTCTTCTCATTCCTGAATGCCGGATACACCGCGATGACCGCCATCTACCCGAGCGAGGTGTTCCCCACCGAAGTTCGAGGGCTCGGTACCGGGTTCGCCGCAGCAGGAAGCCGGGTAGGAGCGGCCGCCGGTCTGTTCCTCATTCCGATCTCGATCGAGAATCTGGGTGTGCCCACCACTATCCTGATCGCCGCGGCGATCACGTTCGTCGGAGCGGCACTGTCACAGTGGCTGGCACCCGAGACCGGCGGAAAGCCTCTGAGTGAACTAGCCGAGAACGTCAGCCACTGACGAGACTTCGACGACGTCGCCCGGGCATCCGCGGACACACCGCCACGGATGCCCGGGCGACCAGATGCGAAAGGGCTGCGACTTGAGTATTCGTGTCGCCGTGATCGGCGATATCGGTGGGCATCGTGAGGAACTCGCACGAGAACTCCGCCGCCTCGGCGCCGACGACAACGGCCGGCTGCCCGACGACCTCGTCGTCGTTCAGGTGGGTGACCTCATTCACCGCGGCCCGGACTCCGACGGCGTCGTCCGCCTCGTCGACCGATACCTCCGCAAACAGCCCGAGCGGTGGATTCAACTCATCGGCAACCACGAAGCACACTACCTTCGCCCCCCGGTCTTCGACTGGAATGAACGCCTGAGCTTCGGCTCCCGGCGGACCGTCCGGCGATGGTGGCGCGACGGCATCGCCCACGCCGCCGTCGCGGTCCACACTACGGACGAAGAATTCCTCATCACTCACGCCGGCGTCACCGAACCATTCTGGCGCCATCAGCTCGACAGCGCCGTCTCCGCCGCCGAGTCGGCCGCCCGGATCAACGCCACAGCCCGGGACGAAGACACCGCCCTGTTCGACGGCGGGTGCATCCTCGGAGGCGGCCCACCGAACCCCCGGGTAGGCCCGATCTGGGCCGACCGCGAGCTCGAACTACTTCCGGGCTGGCGCGATCGCCCGATGCCGTTCAGCCAGGTGCACGGCCACAGCGGCTCCCACGGCGACTGCGCCGACGAGAGGACGTTCTACGATGCCCGGCAACGCCACGAGGTGACGTTGCTCGAAGGCGGCCGAATCATCGGCATCGACCCGGGGCATCGCGCCGATCCGCAGCGGAACTGGCGGTCTCTCGTGCTGACGGCAACCGAGCCCCCACGAATCGCATATGAACACCGTGCCACCGCGTAATCCTTTGGCCGGGGGTTTGTTTCGTGCGAGGTGCCCCGGCCCCCAGAGTCCACAATGCCACCGTACATTCGGACCGACCTGAACGAAGAGGACGACTCTTGTCTGTGGACGAGTCAGCGCAGCGCGCCGAAACCACCGATCTGTTGGCTCTCCTGGCGGGCTGCCGTCCGTTCGACTCGCTGACGCCCGAGGGCCGTGCACGCGCAGTCGCGTCCGCCAACGTGCAGAATTTCGCGGCCGGCGACCTCGTGGTGGACGCATTCGCGGAAGTGCCTGCGGACATCTTCGTGGTCGTTTCGGGCGAAGTCGATCTGTGGCTCGATCCCGACCGGATCGGCGAACCACCGGGCGACAGCTTCGGTCGCGGCGAAGCCCTCGGGTTTTCCGCAGCCTTGACCGAAAGGGCGATCGGGCCTCGGGTCGTCGCCCGGTCGGCGGCGAAGATCGCCCGATTCCCCGCCGATGTGATCATTCCCGCCTTCGCCTCTCGGGGCGGGGCGCGGTTCCTCGCCGAACACATCTCCCACGCGCGGCGGCTGGCATCCGGTCCCCCGACCTACACGGTTATGGCGGATCTGGTGCGCCAGGCGCCACTGATCGTCGCGGCCGATGCGCCTGCCATGGCCATCGCCCGCGACATGACCAGCCGTGGCCTTCCCTGCGCCGCCGTCGACGTCGGGGACGGCCGATACGGCCTCGTCACCGACGAGGGGTTGCGCCGCCGGATCCTCGCCGAGGGGTTACCGGTGGACTCGCCCGCGCACGCGGTGATGACGTACCCGGCCACGACCACCTCGCTGGGCACGTCATCGGCCGACGCACTGATCGAGATGCTCGATCACGAGGCCCAGTTCCTGCTCGTCACGAGCGAAGATGGCGCGCTGACCGGTGTGGTGGGCGAGCGGGACTTCATGTCCTCGTCCACCACAGCCGGTGTCAGCATCAAGGAGCAGATCCGCAAGGCGCGAACCGTCGACGATCTCGTTGTCCGCGCCCTCCGGGTCCCCACCGTGCTCGGCGATCTCCTCGAGCGGGGGCTCGCCGCGGACCGTGTCATCGCAGTGAACTCGACCATCGTCGACGCCATCATCCGGCGCGCGGTCACCCTGGTCTTCGAGGACCACACAGACCTCACCATGGAGGCGTTCACCTGGCTCTCACTCGGCAGCAACGGTCGCCGCGAGGCGGTACTCTCCTCCGATGTCGATGCCGCCGTGACCTTCGACGACGAGTACGCCGGCGAAATACCGCGCTACCGGGAGGCATTCGCAGTGGTCGGCGAAGTGCTCACCCGATGCGGGATCAGCGTCGACGCCCACCGCGCCTTCCCCTCGCACGAAGGCTTTGCCCGGACCCACTCACAGTGGCGGGCTGCGGCCAGGGGGTGGCTCGCGCGGCCGCGTGAGAATCAGGGCACGATCATGGCGTCGATCCTCGTCGACGCGCGGCCGATCTTCGGCGACCCGAGTCTGCCCGAACCGGCGCGCGTATTCGCCGACTTCAACAGCCACCCGGCCGCTGTGGAGATGCTGCTGTACGAGTCGCTCGCCCGCCGGGCCAAGCTGACCACCATGCGCGACAAGCTCGCCGGCCGCGGCGACGCCTTCGATGTCAAGGCCCGCGGGCTCGCACCGATCATCAACATTGCCCGCTGGGTGGCGCTCCGTGTCGGCTCCGCCGAACTGCAGACCATTGGACGTCTCCGAGCGGCCTCCGGCTCGGCACTGCTGCCCGGACGCGATGCCGACCGGCTCATCGAGGCATTCGAGGTCTTGCAGCTTCTGCGCCTCGAACATCAACTCCGGCAGGCTGAGGCCGGAGAAGTGCCTGACGACCTCCTCGCCCGCGACGAGATCTCGCCGATCGATCGCAGCGTCGTCGAACGGACCGTCCGTGAGGTCTCGGCAATCCAACGTCGCATGGATCGCGTCGCCCATATGGTGCCGGCCGACCAACTCGTCCGTCCACGTCCGGCGATGCCCCCGCCGACCAGCGAGATTCCAGGTCCCGGAGGCGAGCGGGCCGGCGACTCGAGTCGTCGATCGGGCGACCCGATGCGCGCGGCCCGGGCAGCCAAAGGCCTTGCAAGAAACAGGGGCATACGGAAGGTCGTGAAGCGGGGACGGGGCAGGCGACTCGACCCGTAGTCGCGTGAACCGGACCTCAGCCATGTCCCTGTTGCTCGGTGCGTGGAGCGCACCGCGGCGACGTCGGGAAGGTCGATGTAGGACCGACGCGGCGGGGCTCGATGCGCTGGTGTCCCCCCTAACGCGGGGGCCGGATCGCGAGTCCCCTGGTCGAAGACGGGCCGAGTCCCCTGCTATTGCTGGGCGGTCGTAGTCGCGGCCACACCGGCGACGCGATTGAGTGGACAACTCCGTGTCAGCAATTCAGGGGCGCTTCGCTGGCCCCTCCGTGGGGACGGAAAATCTGGGCGTTGATCTCACCTGGGCGGGTGGGCACCCCTGGCCTGCGTCGCGGCGGAGGCGCACGATTTCAGGGTGCGTGTTGTGGTCGACCCCGATCCGTCTGTGGTGCCGGTGAGCCTGCGTGTCAGCATGGTGGCGGAGGGCCAATCTTCATCCGCGGGAACCGTGGATTGTTGCCTTCGAGCACGAGTGGGAGAGTTCTGTTTTCATCCCGCCCTCCCCTCAACGCGCACGCCTGCAACGGGCAGTGTCGCACATGAAGGGCGAGGGAGTGATCGGTGATGGAAGTGGTGCACCCGCGGTGCGCGGGAATCGACATTTCGAAGAAGGACGCGAAGGTATGTGTCCGGATCCAGGGCTCCGGGAGGAGGCCGACGAACGCGACGGTGACGACCTGGGGTGCGATGACCAACCAGATCCTGGCGTTGTGTGAGCATTTGCTGGCCGAGAAGGTCACCTGTGTGGTGATGGAGGCCACCGGCGAGTACTGGAAGCCCTACTACTACCTGCTCGAGGACACGCTGCCGGTGATGCTGGTCAACGCCCACGACGCTCGGAACATGCCAGGCCGCAAAACCGACGTCTCCGACGCTGCCTGGCTGGCCGACCTGGGCGCGCACGGGCTGCTGCGAGGATCACTGGTGCCGCCGCCTCCGATCCGCCGGCTGCGTGATCTCACCCGCGCTCGCACCGCGCTGACCCGCGACCGCGGCAGGGCGGTGCAGCGGATCGAGAAGGTCCTCGAGGACGCCCCGTTGACTGAACTACTGAGGGTGTTTTCCGTGTTCGGCGGAC